>JAYWAX010000521.1:0-3631 GCA_043782125.1 Acetobacteraceae bacterium
CATTTTGCGATTTCGTCGCGCGCGCGTTCGGTCCGGTGGACATTCTGTTCAACAACGCCGGCATGAACATCCGCAAGCCGTTCGCGGATTATACCGAGGACGACTTCGATCGCATCGTTTCGGTGCATTTGAAGGGCATGTTTTTCATGGCGCAGGCGGTTTATCCGGCCATGGCGGCACGCGGCGCAGGCTGCATTATCAACGTCGCCTCGCAGCGCGGGTTGAAGGGGGCGGTCAATTCCTCGGTTTACTCCGCCGCCAAAGCCGGAATCATGGGGTTCACGCGGGCGCTGGCGTGGGAGGCAGCACCGAAGGGCGTGCGGGTGAACGCGATCGCGCCGGGTCCGATCGTGACCGACCTGACGGCGACGATGGCAGAGGCGGATCGCCAGGCCTTCATCGACGCCCTGCCGGTGGGCCGCTTTGGCCGTCCCGAGGAAATCGCGGCGACGGCGCTGCTGCTCGCGGGACCGGACGGCGGATTTTATACCGGTGCGACTCTGTCGCCCAACGGCGGGGACGTGATGTATTGATCCCACCGGTCCGGGTCCCTCTGCCGCCCGAAACGGTCCACTTGCCGTTCGAATCCGGTCCCTACCGGATGGCGATGGGGCTGGTCGCGGCGCCGGAAGCCGCGTGGTTCGAAATCGACGCGCGCTACCCGGCCGAAATGGCGGAACGGCGGCGCTTGCTGGCGTTCCGGCGCGCCGAGGTTTCTGGCGGCGGGCCGGACCCGGCCGCCGCGCGCACCGAAGCGCGCGACATGGTGCTCGACAACCTGACCCGGACCCATTCCGGCTGGTTTGCGCGCAGCGGTGAAATAATCGTTAACCGCCTGACCGGCGAACGGCTGACGATCGCCGCCTACGATCCGCTGGAGCTGGCGGGCCGCCTGGTGCAGGAAGATTTATGCCTGATCGAGGCCTCGCCGGAGGGACCGCGCCTGACCGCCGCCGTGCTGTGTTTTCCCAGCCGCTGGCGCCTGCGGGAGAAACTGGGGCGTCCATTGGCTGCGGTGCATGGCGCGGTGCCGCTGTATGCCGAACGGCTCGCCCGTCCGGTGGACCGGTTCATGACGCATTTGAAGCCCGGCCCGGTCGTGATTCGGCTGAACTGGTCGATGCTGGACGATGCCGCGCTGTTCCAGCCCACCGGTAAATGGCGCACCGCGCATGACGCGACGATAAACGCCGGGAATGCGGGGAGGCGCCTGTTCCTGCGCGTGGAGCGGCAGAGCTTGCGCCGTCTGCCGGACAGCGGCGCGGTGCTGTTCGGTATCCGCGTGCATGTTTACCGCCTGGATCGCGCCGTGGCGGATCGGGACACTGCCGCCCGCCTTGCCGACGCCGTGCGCGCGCTGCCCGATTCCATCGCGCATTATAAAAGCCTGCCGATGTTTCGCGACGCGTTGCTGGCCTGGCTGGACCGGCGCGCGGCGGCGCCCGAACCTGTCGCCGCCGATCCCGGGTGGCCGATCGCGGGGTAGGTCAAGGGTTCGAGCGCCGCCGCCTCCCGGACGAGCCAGGACGCCAACCGATCGGCGAGGCGGCATCGGATTTCAGGCGTTCGAGGCCGCTTTCAGTGCGACAGCAGCATCGGCACGGTCATTTCCTCCAGCAGTGTGCGGGTCACCCCGCCGAACACCATCTCCCGCGCCCGGGAGTGGCCATAGCCGCCGCAAACGATCAAATCGGCGCCGATATCGGCGGCGTACGACAACAGCGCGTCGCCCTCGCTTATGTCCTTGACGATTGTGTGCGCGGCCTCCGCCTTCACGCCGTGACGGGCGAGGTGCTGACAAATATCCGCTGCGGGCACCTCGCCGTGGCCATCGAGGCCGTGTCTCGGGTTGACCGCCAGGACCGTCACGATCTTCGCCGTGCGCAGGATTGGCAGCGCGTCGTTCACGGCGCGCGTGGCTTCCCGCGACGCGTTCCAGGCCACCAGGACACGCTCGCCCACGCGCGCGAAGGTGCCGGCATACGGCACCGCCAGGACCGGCCGGCCGGACGATAACATGACATTCACCAGCACCGCGTCGGCGCTGGCGCCTTTATACGGTTCCTCGCCGTTCGGCTGGCCAAGGACGGTGAGGTCGGCATAGCGCGCGTGCAAGGACAGCAACGCCACCGTGTCGCCTTCCACCATTCGCCATGCACCTGAAATGCCGTCGCGGCGCAGCGTGGCCTGAAACGCCTCCGCCACCTGATCCGCCCGCGCCGCGATGGACGCGCGCAAGGACGCCACCATTTGGTCGAGCCCGCCGGACGCCACGAAGGGCATCCCAGAGCCGTAGAACATGTCGTTCGCCGGCAAATCGGCGACGAAAATTCCCGTCAGATGCGCGCCGTTGCGCCGCGCGAGGTCGGCCGCGACCGCCATCCGCATGGCCGAACGCGGGCCTTCGTCGAGATGGACCAGGATATCCTTGAACATCGGTGTCCCCATTCTCTGTTGTTCGCGAAGCAGAGGATGGACCCGCGCGAGCGGACGCGCGTTGATCTGGATCAGGCGCCAACCAGGATTTCGCGATCGGAGACCGACACGAAGACGATTCGGCTGCCATCGGACAGCGCGACGCTGTTGTCGCGGCCGTGGGCGTCGCGGCCGTGGACGTCGCGGCCGTGGGCGTCGCGGCTGCGGGCATCGCGCGCCGTGGGCTGTAACGCCTGCGCCGCGCCCGACACCGCGCCACCCATGCTCACACCTGCGGGACCGCCGGTCAGCAACGCCATCAGGTCCAACGGCTGCATCGATCCACCGGCGATCGTGCCGCCCGACCCGTCCGCCAGCCCGTTGCCCGGCCGCTTGTTCATTCGTTCTTTCGCACCGGGTCCGATCTTCGCGCGCATCGAAAGTTCCTCCGCCCGGCCGTGCGGGAGAAAACCCCGCTGCCGTGAGGCGAAGTGTCGCGCGAAAAGGTAAAAAATTTGTTAACGGATGCGCGCGCGTTCAATCGGCGAACGGAATCAGCCGATGCACGCCCCGGGGATCGTTGGCCGGATTGCCTGCGGGCGCGCCGAGAGCGCCTGTTTTTTGGGCTTTCCAGGCGTTCAAAGCCCAGTGCACCGTGGGAAAGGCGATCTCAGACCAGGGGATTTCGTCCCAGGCGAACAAGGCGACCTCCTGACTTTCCGGGCCGGCGGCGACGGATGGCGCGCCGGGATCGGCGAACCCGCCGCGGAAAATCACCTGCACCTGGCCGATTCGGGCAACGCTGAACACGCCGAGGATGCCGTCGAGCCGAATATCCGCGGTGGCTTCCTCCATCGCTTCCCGCGCCGCGCCCTCCTCCAGCGTTTCCCCGAGTTCGAGGTACCCGGCGGGCAGGGTCCAGAAACCTTTGCGCGGTTCGATTGCGCGGCGGCACATCAGGATTTTTTCGCCCGCGGTCACGACCGCGCCAACGACAACCTTCGGATTTTGATAATCGATGTGACCGCAATCGGCGCAAATCGCGCGCTCGCGGTTGTCGCCCTCGGGGACGCGGGTTTCAAAGTTTGCCATGCGCCCATCGTGATACCGGCGGCGCCAGGGATCAAGGGCGGACGCATCGGCGCTTTGCCCAGGACGTGCGCCGGCGCACGCGCGACGGGCCCGTTGGTCCGCCATTGACTCGGGCGGCGATCGC
>JAYWAX010000522.1:0-3629 GCA_043782125.1 Acetobacteraceae bacterium
TGGTCCGCCTTCGCGGACCATGACGGGGTGTGTCGGCGCGTGCATCAAACGGCGCGGTTATTCTTCGCCGTCGCCTAAGGCGGCGATTGGCCCAACACGGAATGGGCGGGCCGATCATCGGCCCGCGGGGATTGGCTTGGCCAGCGGAAAGTCGAAGCGCCGGCACTTCGACTTTTCCGGCCCTCGCGCATTGTTGAACCAGGCCCGGCCCACGGCTATGATCCGCGCCACATTCAGCATGAAGGACAGCACCGCCCCATGGCGCTCGACTCCGCGACCGTCCGGCGTATCGCCACGCTCGCCCGCATTCGCGTCGAGGACGCGGAGGTGGACAAACTCCAAGGCGAACTCAACGCCATTTTCGGCTGGATCGAACAGTTGAACGAGGTCGATGTCTCCGGTGTCGCGCCCCTGACCGGAGGGTCGCACATGGCGATGGCGATGCGGGAGGATGTTGTCACCGACGGCGGGTATCCCGACCAAATTCTGTTCAACGCGCCTGAACGCGCGGGGGATTTCTTCACGGTGCCGAAAGTCGTCGAATGACATTTCCCTATGAAGCGGCGGGCACGAACGAAGCCACGGGCACAATCGAAAAGACCGGCACAATCGAAAAGACCGGGGCCTTGACCGATCTGACGATCGCCGAGGCTCAGAACGGGCTAAGGGCAAAGCGGTTTTCCGCCGAGGAGCTGACGCTCGCGCATTTGCGGGCCATCGAGGTTTTGAACCCGCGATTGAATGCGTTTTTGACCGTGGGGCACGCCCAGTCGGTGGAGCAGGCGCGGGCGGCGGATCGAGCGCTGGCGGCGGGGGAGACCCGGCCGTTGCTGGGGATTCCGCTGGCGATCAAGGATTTGTTTTGTACGAAGGGTGTGCGGACAACGGCGGGCAGCAAGATGCTGATGCCGTTCGTTCCGCCTTACGAATCCACGGTCACGGCGAATTTGCTGCGCGACGGCGCGGTGTTTCTGGGCAAGGCGAACATGGACGAGTTCGCGATGGGGTCGTCCAACATGACCTCGCATTACGGTCCGGTGGAAAATCCGTGGAAGCGGCGGCAGGACGAAAGCGCGGTGTTGGTGCCCGGCGGGTCGTCGGGCGGGTCGGCGGCGGCGGTGGCGGCGCGGTTGGCGATGGGGGCGACGGGAACGGATACGGGCGGGTCGATCCGCCAACCCGCGTCGTTTTGCGGGCTGGTGGGGGTGAAGCCAACCTATGGGCGGTGTTCGCGATGGGGGGTCGTGGCGTTCGCGTCGTCGCTGGACCATCCGGGACCCTTCGCGCGGACGGTGCGCGATTCGGCGATCTTGCTCGCTTCGATGGCTGGGCATGACCCGAAGGATTCGACCAGCGCCAATTTGGCCGTGCCGGACTTCGAAGCGGCTTGCGCGCGATCTGTGAAGGGGCTGCGGATTGGGGTGCCGCGCGAATACCGGTCCGACGGAATGCCGGCGGAGATCGAGGCGTTATGGCAACAAGGCATTGCCTGGCTGCGCGACGCCGGGGCGGAGATCGTCGATGTGTCCTTGCCGCATACCAAATATGGGCTCGGGACTTATTATATCGTCGCACCGGCGGAGGCGTCGTCGAATCTCTCGCGTTACGACGGGGTCCGGTTCGGGCGGCGCGAGCATGGCGAAGATCTGCAAGACCTGTATGAGCGCACGCGGGCCGAAGGGTTTGGGCCAGAGGTGCGGCGCCGCATCATGATTGGGACATATGTGCTCTCTGCGGGGTATTACGACGCGTATTATCTGCGGGCGCAGAAGGTGCGGGCGTTGATTCTGCGCGATTTCGACACGGTTTTTAAGAATGTCGATGCGTTGCTGACGCCGACGGCACCGTCTGCGGCGTTTGCTCAGGGGGAGAACATGGACGACCCCATTAAGATGTATCTGAACGACGTGTTCACGGTTCCCGCGAATTTGGCGGGGGTGCCCGCGGCGTCGGTGCCCGCGGGTCTCGATGCGAACGGGTTGCCGCTGGGGTTGCAGGTCATTACGCGTTCGTTCGACGAGGAAACGATGTTCGCGGTGGCGGCGGCGCTGGAACGGGCGGCGGGGTTTACGGCGGTCCCGGCTTTGCGGGCGGGGATGGACGTTCTTTGAACAGTCCCCGGCCCACCGCATACGCCAGGCCTCCGATCTGGGCGACAGAACCGGCGATCAGTGCGAGCAACACCTTCTCGGTTACGACCGGAGGGCTCAGCAACGGAATGCCCGATGCGTCCAACACCGTGGGTACTGCCCAAAGCACAAATATAAACGTACCTACTCCAAAATTGACCCGATAAAAGACCTTCAGGATACTTTCAGCGGCTCTTATGCGAAGTTCGGCCCATCGGTTTCTGCCTTTTGCGCCCGAATGATCTCGGACAGATGTTCAATGTTCAGCCGGCCCAATTCGTTAAGGACCGCCGGATGTTCGGCGGCAGCCTCCAGCGGTCGCTCGTTCGTTGGCGTCGCCGCGGCGGGTACGGTTTGCGCGGGGCGCCGCCGACTTCCACCGGGAGGTGGATCGCCAGATCGGGTTCCACTCATGCGTGCTGGGGAACGCGTCCCTCAAACAATAAGTCGACCTCTCGTTCTGCGGGGTCGGCGGAGTCGGTTCGCGTGTCGACGACGGTCAGGAGACCATCGTGCAGGAACGGTTCGACCATTTCGAGCAATCCAAGCGCACGAGACAGGGTCGCTTCCGGACTCAGCTCGCCGTAAAGTTTTGTCAGTTGCCACAGCTTGTCCGCGACGTCCGGACCCAATTCGAAATACAGATTGCGCGCCATGTGTCAGGTCTCTCCGTTCATAGCCCAGGCGATTTTGTCAGCCGCATTGCTTCGGCAGGATTCTTGGCGAGCCGGGAGGCGACGGCGGCGTTTCCTCGCTCGGAACCGAGGTTTGCAACGGTGAAATCCCTGCCGACCAGGCAATCCGTAGACATTTCAAGCCTCCGGGCAACCGCATGGCTATCGTACGTGTCGTTCTCTGCGGGCCGCCGCAAGTTTGGGGACGCCGGTACAGCATATCCCCAGACAGCACGAAAACCGGTATAACGCAAGCAAGACGGAACGATGGAGCCCTTATGACCCAACTCGGATACAGCATTACCGGCCGTAGCGGCCCGTGGGAGGTCGTGGTCGGCCTGGAAGTCCATGCTCAGGTTGTCAGTAAAGCCAAACTTTTCTCCGGTGCGGCGACGGCTTTCGGGGCGGCGCCGAACGCGCAGGTGAGTTTTATCGACGCGGCGTTTCCCGGGATGTTGCCGATCATCAACGGGTTCTGCGTCGAACAGGCTGTCAAGACCGGGTTGGGCCTGAACGCGCAGATCAACACGGTCAGCCGTTTCGACCGGAAGAATTATTTTTATGCCGATCTGCCCGCAGGCTATCAGATCAGCCAGTACGAGCATCCAATCGTCGGCAAGGGCGAGATCGAGATCGAACTCGCGGACGGCTCCACCAAGGCGATCGGCGTTACGCGGTTGCATCTGGAGCAGGATGCGGGGAAGTCGTTGCACGATCAGCATCCGGCGAAGACCTATATCGATCTCAATCGCGCGGGCGTGGCGTTGATGGAGATTGTGTCCGAGCCGGATATTCGCTCGCCGGAGGAAGCCGGGGCGTATGTGCG
>JAYWAX010000523.1:0-3629 GCA_043782125.1 Acetobacteraceae bacterium
ATCTCCACCTCGAAGCACTCGACCACGTCGCCTTCCTGCAGGTCGTGGAAGTTGGCGAAGGACAGACCGCATTCATAGCCGCGGGCCACCTCGCGCACATCGTCCTTGAAGCGCTTCAGTTGCGACAACGCGCCGTTGTGGATCACCACGTTGTCGCGCAGCACCCGCACGCCGGAGCCGCGTTTGACCAGGCCTTCCGTGATCATTCAGCCCGCGACCTTGCCGGTCTTGGTGATGTTGAAGACCACACGGACCTCGGCATAACCCAGGAAGCGTTCGCGGGCTTTCGGCGCAACCTTGCCACGGACGAGTTTTTCGACGTCGTCGGCGACTTCGTAGATGATCGAGAAATAGCGGATATCGACGCCGTCCCGCGTTGCCAGTTCCCGTGCCTGCGACGTGGCGCGCACGTTGAACCCGACGATAACGGCGCTGGAGGCCTTCGCCAGTTGCACGTCGCTTTCGGTGATCTGTCCGACGCCGGCCAGCAGCACGCGGACTTTCACTTCCTCGTGTTCCAGTTTCATCACCGTGGCCTGCAGAGCCTCGCAACTTCCCTGCACGTCCGCCTTGATGAGAATGGCGACTTCCTTCTGCACACCGGCCTGGATACGCGCCAGCATGTCTTCCAGCGTACCCCGCGCGCCGGCTTGCAGACCGGCCACCTTGTCGCGCTGGCGGCGCACGCGGAATTCGATGATTTCGCGGGCGCGGGCTTCGTTTTCGACGACGACGAAGGGCTCGCCCGCCGTGGGCGCACCGCTCAGGCCCAGAATTTCCACGGGGGTAGACGGCCCCGCAGATTTGATGGGCTTGTTTTTGTCGTCCAGCATCGCGCGAACGCGGCCCCATTCGGACCCGGCCACGACGATGTCGCCCTGTTTCAACGTGCCGCGTTGCACCAGGATCGTGCCCACCGGACCGCGACCGCGATCCAGCCGGCTTTCGATCACCGAACCTTCGGCGGAGCGGTCGGGATTGGCGCGCAAATCCAGAATTTCGGCCTGGAGCAGAATGGCCTCCTCCAGCTTATCGAGTCCGGTCTTCTTCAACGCGGACACTTCGACATCCTGGGTTTCGCCGCCCATTTCCTCGACGACGATTTCGTAGCTGAGCAATTCCTGGCGCACCCGGGCCGGATTGGAATCCGGCTTGTCCATCTTGTTGATGGCGACAATGATCGGCGCGTTGGCGGCCTTGGCGTGGCGGATCGCCTCGATGGTTTGCGGCATCACGCCATCGTCGGCAGCCACCACCAGCACCACGATATCGGTGATGGAGGCGCCACGCGACCGCATCGCGGTGAAGGCTTCATGGCCCGGCGTATCGACAAACGTAATCTTGTCGCCGGACCCAAGCTGAACCTGGTAAGCGCCGATATGCTGCGTGATCCCGCCAGCTTCCCGGCCCGCGACATCGGTGGAGCGCAGCGCGTCGAGCAGCGAGGTCTTGCCGTGATCGACATGGCCCATGATCGTGACCACAGGCGCACGGGTGACCATGTCGATATCGATATCGGCATCGCCGGTCAGGCCCATTTCCACGTCGCCTTCCGACACGCGGCGGGACCGGTGGCCGAATTCCTGCACCACCAACTCGGCGGTGTCGGCGTCCACCGACTGAGTCATGGTCGCCATGACCCCGAGTTTCATCAGGGCTTTAACCACATCGGGCACGCGCGCAGCCATACGATTGGCCAGTTCCTGCACCGAAATCTGGTCGGGCAGAATCACGTCGCGCACCACGCGGACCTGATCGGCGCGCAAGCGTTCCAGATCGGCCTGACGGCGTTCGCGTTCGCGTTGACGGCGCACCGAAGCGAGCGAGCGGACGCGATCGTCCTCACCCTCGATGGCGGCCTGGACGTCGATGCGCCCGGTGCGGCGGCGATCGTCGCCGCCCTTCTTTGCGATCACGACGGCAGGCTTGCGCGGCGGAACGCCGATACCGCCACCCGGACGGCGCACCGGCCGAGATTCGTCTTCTTCCTCAGCTGGGCGGGCGCCACCTGGGCGCAGCCGCAGCGTTTCCGCAGCCGGCGTTCCGGGCGCCGGGGCAGGTGCCCCCGGACGCGCGGCCGGCGCACCGGGCCGTCCGGCCGGCGCTCGCGCGGTCGCGGCACCCTGGGCGCGCACCGGTTCGCGCGGTTTCGGCGCGGGCGGCGGGGCCTCAGTGCCATTGGCGACGGCTTCGGCGGTCAGACGAGCGTGTTCCGCCACGGCCGCTTCCGCCGCATCGTCGGCGGCTTTCCGCAGCGCGTCCTCGGCCGCCTGCCTGGCGTCGTCCTCGGCGCGCAGGCGCGCTTCCGCTTCCTCAACCTTGCGGCGTTCGCCGTCCTCGATTTCCCGGCGCGCGTCCTCGTCCGCCTTGCGGCGGGCTTCCTCGGCGGCCGACAGAATGGAGATCGTCTCCTGCTCCCGACGTTCCGCTTCGCGGCGGGCGGAATCGCGCTGCTGTTCGACCAGCGCGCGTTGGCGCGCGGCGAGTTCCGTCGCGGTCAGGGCCCGTCCGGCGCCAGGCGCCGGACGCGAAATCGCAGCACCGCCGCGGGCGGAGGCGGGAACATGGCCAGGCGCGGCCGATGGCGCGCCCGCAGCCGCGGCCGGCTTTGGCGGCGCGCCCGCGCGGGATTTCCGCACTTCCACCTGAACGACCTTGGACCGCCCATGACTGAACGTCTGCCGTACCGAACCCGCATCGACAGTCCGTCCCACTTCCAGCCTCGCGGCTGGCCTCAGGGAGAGACGCTGCTTACCGCCGTCTTGATCGTTACCTTCGCTCATGCCCTACCCGTTGGTACCCGTCGCGTCGTTAAGTCCGGCGGATTCCCGCCGCGTCGCACGGTGCGACGTTAAGTCTTGCTTCACCGTCGAAGCCGAATCCCGCGCCGCTTCCGGCGACGTGGTCCGCAGGCCAGCCAGGCGGCCGGCCTCCATGACGATGGAACTGGCCAGCCGGCCTCGCGCCACCGCCACATGCACAACAGTGTCGTGCCCAAAAACCCGTCCCAGCTCCGCGCCCGTCAGTGGGGCCAGAACCGGAATTGTTTCGGACACCGCGGACCGAAACCGGGTCCGCTCCGCCTCGCTACCATCCGACGCTTGCAGAACAAGCCCCGTGGGATGGCTTCTCATCCAATCGCGCGCCTTTTCAAAACCGGCGATCGCCTGACCTGCGCGCCTGGCAAGGCCAAGAAAATCGCCAATCCGCCGGACCAGCGCCGTTTCCAGCACGACAGGAAGATCGGGGGACACCAGGACCGGACCACGCGCGGCGCGGGCCACGGCCCGAACCAACTCCCGGCCTTTCGTACCAGGCCTCGTCCCTCGGGGACCTTCTATCACATCCCCGGACGCACTCAACCATATTCCCCTGCCTGGCAGCTTCCCGGCCAGGTCGGGGGTCAAGGCGCGATCGGGACCGACGACAAATCGGAACATAAGCTCCTTCGGCAAACGCGCGCGGGTGACCGCGCAGCGGCGCAAGGGGCCTGTTTCCGGCTCTTCCGCCTCCGCGTCAACCGCCGGATCGTCCGTTTCGCCAGGAAGCTCAGTCGTGACCTGTCTCCTCCGCCGGCACGGCCGCGCTTTCTTCGCCGTCGAACCAATGGGCGCGCGCCGCCATGATGA
>JAYWAX010000524.1:0-10037 GCA_043782125.1 Acetobacteraceae bacterium
CTACGCGGACCATGACACGAATGGTTGGCAACCGCGGATCATTATTTCCGGCCGCGGGTGCAAGGCCCCTGCGTGAAAGCACAACTTTGGTTCGCACCCGGTAACCGTCAGCCGCCAAACGTTAGCCGCATTAACGTGCGAGCGACAGCCGCCCCGTCACCGCGCCCGTCGCCGGATCGACCATCAGCACCCGGTCCGGCCCGCCGCCGCGCAAATGCACCGCCAGCCGATCTTGCGCGGGCACGATCCCCGCAATCGCCGTGCCCGCGGGCTCATCCAGCAGCGCCACGAACGGCAGGCCCCCAATGGCGGCAGCAGGCGCGCCAGAGGTCGCTCGCCGGATCACGGTGCCGATAATCACGGCCGTTCCCAACAGTATCAGTATGCCCATGACCAGCACCGCGAGTTTGACCGCCTTCATGCCGCCTTCCATGTTTCATCCTTTCCGGCCACCGGGCCAAGGTCTATGCGTGCCCGTATGAACGACGCGAAAATTGCGGACGGCGCGATCCGTCTCACTCCGACACCGGACCAGGCGGGCCAGCGGATCGACCGGCTGCTGGCCGACTCGTCCGGAACCATCTCCCGCTCCCGCGTGAAGGTGCTGATAGAGGAAGGCGCGTTGTCGCGCGATGGCGTACTCGTGGGTGCGCCCGCCGACCCCGCGCGCCCGGGGTCGGCCTACACGCTGCGGATTCCCGCCCCGGTGTCTGCCACCCCGCGGCCGCAGGCGATTCCCTTCCCGATTTTGTTCGAGGACCGCGACCTGATCGTTCTCGACAAGCCTGCGGGCCTGGTCGTTCACCCCGCTGCGGGCAACCTCGACGGCACGTTGGTCAACGCCCTGCTGGCGCATTGCGGGCCCGGTTTCACCGGCATCGGGGCGGAAAAACGGCCGGGCATCGTGCATCGGCTGGACAAGGACACCTCTGGCGTCATGGTCGTGGCCAAAACCCAGCGCGCCAACGACGTGCTGACGGCGGCCTTCGCCGCGCGCGATCTGGACCGGCACTATTTGGCGCTCGCCTGGGGCCTGCCCACCCCGCTGGCGGGCGATATCGAGGGCGCGATCGGGCGCGACAAACGCGATCGCAAACGCATGGCGGTGCTGGACCACGGCGGCAAAGCGGCACTCACCCATTATAAAGTTCTGCGCGCCTGGAGGACCTCCGCCGCCTTGGTCGAATGCCGCCTCTCCACTGGGCGGACGCACCAGATTCGCGTTCACATGAGTACTTTTGGGCATCCGATCGTGGGCGACCCGGTTTACCTCCGCCGTATCCCTGCCGCCGCCAAAAGCCTGCCCGATTCGGCGCGGCGCCTGCTGCTCGATTTCCCCCGCCAGGCGCTGCACGCTGCGTCGCTTGGCTTCGCGCATCCGCGCACCGGCGAGAAACTGCGCTTCGAAACCCCGCCGCCGCCGGACATGGTGGCGCTGATTGCCGCGCTGGATGCGAATCTGTCTCGCAATTAACTGGTTAGTAATGTTGACAGGACTATAATGGTCCTGTATACGGAAGAGGTCGGAGCGAGCGATGCCTCGCCCGGCGGGGAAGTCCGGATACGCCGCCGCCACCAGTCAGGGGTGGGTGTCCGGGACATATGTCCCCCTCCCGCATCCGACTGCAACGGTCACACGCCGTTCTTGTTCGTGCGCCATTCCGGGCACGGGCGAAACGGCCGACGCATGGAGCCCAAGATGGCAACCGCCGTCCTGAACATCGCCCCCGAGGGCAACCTCACCCGGTATCTGCAAGAGATCCGGAAATTCCCAATGCTCACCCCCGAGGAAGAGCTGTCTTTGTCGCATCGCTGGCGCGACTCGCAGGATATGCCGGCGGCGCACAAGCTGGTCACGTCCCATCTGCGCCTGGTCGCGAAAATCGCCATGGGCTATCGCGGCTATGGCCTGCCGGTCGGCGAACTGATCAGCGAGGGCAACGTCGGCATGATGCAGGCGGTGAAACGCTTCGATCCCGACCGCGGCTTTCGACTCGCGACTTATGCGATGTGGTGGATCCGCGCCGCGATCCAGGAATACATCCTGCATAGTTGGTCGCTGGTGAAGATGGGCACAACCGCCGCGCAGAAAAAATTGTTCTTCAATCTGCGCCGCCTGAAAGGCCAGATGAAGGCGATCGACGACGGCGATCTCCAGCCCGAACAGGTCACCGAGATTGCCCGTGTTCTTGGCGTGCCGGAACAGGATGTCGTCAACATGAACCGCCGCCTCGCCGCGCCGGACCACAGCCTGAATGCGCCGGTCCGTCAGGACAGCGAAGGCGAATGGCAGGATTGGCTGGTGGATGAGGAAGACAGCCAGGAAAATGCCCTCGCCGACCGCGAGGAACTGACCGGGCGCAAGGCCCTGCTCGCCAACGCGCTGAAAACGTTGAATGAGCGGGAACGGGACATCCTGGTCGAACGCCGCCTGAAGGACGATCCGGCGACGCTGGAAGACCTGTCGCACAAGTATAACATTTCCCGTGAGCGGGTGCGCCAGATCGAGGTCCGGTCCTTCGAGAAGCTGCAAAAGGCGATGAAAGCCCGCGTGGCGGTGGAACGGGCGGAAGCCGGTCAACGGGCGGCGGCGCATATGGCGGGCGGGGCCGAAGCGCGGGCCTGAGAAACAACGCAAGCACCACGCGGATTCCCGGCCCACGCGGTTAGGCGTCCGCGGATGCTCAGGCCGCTTCAACCTGTCAGGTCCGATTGCGTTATAAGATCGGCTGGCCAAACGATTGGCTGTTGGCGAGGCCTCTCCTTCACGTCATGGCCCGACTCGATCGGGCCACCGGGCGCGGCACGGCGATCGGGCGAGAGGCGCTTTCCGAGGTTTGTCGTGCCCACTCTCGCAATGGTGTGCCGTACCCGATGGCCCGCTCAGGGGCGTGCCATGACGCGGAGATGATGGCGCGATGGGTCATTCGTCCGGACCAACGATGTTTTCAACCATCGAAATAAAATCCGAAAACGGACCCGCCATCGTCAACCGAACCGGTATGACCTTCACACCGGATCGCCGCCATCGTCCAACCCCCAGGCCTCCGCGATCCGTTCCCGCAGCAGCCGCAGCCGCGCGGCGCGGGCGATCGCGCTGGCCTCCAGTGCTGCCCGCACGCCTAACGGCAGCACCTGGGTCATCAACCAGCCTGCCGCCGCTGCGCTCCAGGCCAGGCCAGGCGTGGCAGGATCGGCAAGAATCGCCACCGCGGTTTCGAACGACTGGCCCAGGTTCCATAGTGCGATGGTGGGATGGACGCAGCCGGCCAGGCCGCAGGTCAGCACGGTGCGCCCGACGGGGCGGCCGGGTTCACGGTCCAGTTTCGCTGCCACAAGGCCTGGCGCCAGCAACCCCACGGCCAGCAGCGCGATGCCGGGCGCGATCGCCGCCAGCCCGCCGCAGGCCAGACCCGACAACCAGACCGTGGACCGCCCCGCGCCCGCCGGATCGGCGGTCTTCTTCGTCCTGGCGGCTTTCGGGGACTTCGCCATCGGTTCAACCCAGAGCCGCCAGCAGCAGTGTCGCCGCGACAGCGGACAAGCCCAGACCCGCCGCGATTTCCTGGCCCAGACGCGCCGCGATTTCGCCCCGTGGCGGGCCGCCCCCGGCGAGATCGCGCAGCGCCGCGTCCAGCCTCGCCAGATCGGCGATGGCGGCTCGCAATCCCTCTTTATCGGCCGCGTGTCCGGGCGGGTCTTCCAGCAGAGTCAGCATCGCGGCGATTTGTCCCGCTGCGGTCAGTGCTTTCAGCCGTTCCTCGACGGTGGTTCGCCGTTCCCGGTTTTTCCACTGCTCCACCAACGGTTGCGACCCGGCTGCGACCCAGGCGGCAAGGCCGGGGAGCGCCGCCGGGTGGTAGCGGCTTTGCAACTCTGCGAACAACCGCAGCGCGTTCAGCGCGGCCCCGGCGGGATCGGGGCTTTCGGCCAGGGCTTTGACCTCGCGATCCAGCCAACGCTCGGTGCGCGCGGCGATGAAGGCGGCGATCGCGGGTTCCAATAATGCGGCGCCGCTTACTCCGGCGATTGCATCCAGCGCGGGCGGCAATTGCACGGCGCGCGCGATCCAGCGTCCGTCCAGCTGCGGGCTGACGCAGGGCATCAACGGGTTCAGCGTATAGGCGAGTCTGGGCAATCCCCCGGCAGGTCCCTTGATCCGCAGGATCGACCGCCAGCGGCGCGCTTCGGCGACATGGGTGGCGGATTGTTCGCGGTCCTCCCGCGTCCTGGCCCAGATGCCGGTGGCTTCCGTCATCGCGATTTCATTCAGCGTGGCGGCGGTTGCCGGGTCTCCGGGATAAGAGGCCGCCAGCAGGGCGCCGAAGCCATCCGGGAACACGCACAGGCCGCGCCAGCACAGCGGCATCAGCGGGTCGGCCGCCGCCACCGCCCGCATCGCCATCGCCGCCGCGTTGGTTTCCTTTTCCGCAGGCGATTCGCGCGCGCGGTGGCGCAACAGATCCTCCAGCTTCACCGCCAGCCCGGAGTCGCCCAGGCCGCGCCGCAGCCAATGGGCCAGCGTGCCCGTTTCGATGGCGGCCGTGGCCTCGGCCGGGGCGATCGCCATCGCCAGCGCGAGTGTCCGGTTGTTCCATGCCGGCATCCCGCCAAGGCGGAACGGCCGCGACGCATGGGCGGGCGGGCGGGCGGCCACGCGGCGCCCGCGCGCGCCTGCAGGATCGCGCAGCGATGCCGGCGAGGGCCGGTGATCCGGGTCTTCCGCCAACATGCCCCGCGCCAGATCGGAGAGCAGGGGGGGCAGGCGTTCCCCCGCGGTCAGCGCCGCGAAATCGCCCAGTTCCAGCTTGCGGTGCATGATCGCCACCGGGTCCATGCCCGCCATCGGCACCCGTCCCAGCGCCAGCGCGAGCAGCAGCACGCCAAGCGCATACACGTCGTCCGCGATCCGCCCGTCGCCGCGGGCGGTGGGGGCGCACAGCGCGGAATAAGCGGTTTCGTAGACGGCGGGCTGGTGCATTGCGGGCGGAGCGGCCCAGGCGGCGCCCAGGGTGACGGGCTGGTTGGGCGCGGCTTGAAAGACGTTGTCCAGGCGGATGGCGCGGTGGGTTTGTCCGTGCCCGTGCAATTGGTCCAGCACATGCGCCGCGGGTTTCAGCACCAGGTCGATCAGCATGGCTTCGGACCAGGGGCGGAGATTTGCGGACAACGGCCGGCCCGACGGCGCCTCGCACACCACATACCAACCTTCTTCTCCCCCGCTGGCTGGTCCTGGACCGTGCGCGAGCGGGCACAGCAGGCCGTCGATATGCGTTGTCAGAGCCTGCAACGCCCGGGCGCGAACGGGCGCGCGGCGTTCGGCGCGCAACGCCATCGCGGGCGCGCGGTTGGGCCGCCGGTCGATCGCCGCGAACGCCATCTGCCCGCCGCCCGCCTCCGCCAGCGGCTGGTCCAGCGCGACGCGGTAAAGTCCGCCGATAAGAAGGTTTGGCTCTTGATCCGGCATGAAAGCCGCCGTACCGGCTCAGCGCCACACGCCGCGACATGCCGCCGCCGGATGCCGGCGCCATGGCCACCGAAGGCGATATGGCATCAGACCGACTCCACCTCCGCTTCCTCCTCCGCCATATGGTCTGTCACCGGCTGCCGGGTTTGGGCGATCTGGATCAGCGAGTCCTCGTAATGCTGGGTAAAGCTGGCGATATCGCCGATCGTGGCAGCCCAGTTGGCCTCGGTGAACAGGGTCCGGTATTGCGCCAGCGCGCCGGGGTGGAGCGCCAGCGCGACGGCGGTTTCGACATAACCGTCCAGCGTTTCCGCGATCCCCTGTGTCGCGCCGATCGCCTGCAACAACCGGCCCGCCATGCGCGACGCGAAGGATTCGCCCGCCAGCGTCACCATCGGCAAGCCCATCCGGATCGCGTCGCTGGCGATGGTGCCCGCGTTATATGGCCAGGTGTCGAGGAACATGTCGGGCAATGCGAGCCGCGCCATGTATTCCGCCGGATCGACCCGGCCCGCGAACAACAGCCGCGCCGGATCGACGCCCGCGACCATCGCGCGCATTCGCAAATTGTTGCACGACCAAATGTTATCGGCGACCAGCCACAGCACCGCGCCCTCGACGCGGCGCAGGATGTCCATCCAGGCGCCGAACATCGCCTCGGTGATTTTGTAGTGGTTCGAAAAGCAGCAGAACACGAATTTTTCGTCCGGCAGTCCCGCCGACGCACGCGTGACCGGCTGGCCGATTTCCCGTTTGCGATCGTTGGCCTGGTAATTCGGCGCGACATACAGCGGTTGCGGCTGGTACAGCGACGCGAAGGCGGGCGGCACGACGAATTCGTCGCACAACAGAAAATCCAGTTCCGGCATCGGCACCGGTCCGATGAACCCCAGATAGGTCGCCTGGACCGGCGCGGGCCGCCAGCGCAGGATCGCCAGGCGCGAGCCCGTGGTCAGGCCGTTCAGATCGATCAGAATGTCGATCTCGTCGGCCCGGATGGCGCGCGCGGCGGCCTCGTCGGACATGTCCTTGACAATGGTGAAATGGTCGAATGCCGCGATGACCCGCTTGCGGATGTCGCTGCCATCCTCGGGGCTTGTGCAATAGCCGTGGATTTCAAACCGGCTCCGGTCGTGCCGCTCGAACAGTTCCGCAATCAAATAGCTCATGGCGTGGCGGCAGAAATCGGACGACAGGTACCCCAGGCGGATGCGGTCGTGACGATAGCCGTCGGCCGGGGCGAGATGCGCGGGCGCGGGCGGTATTTTCCGTTGAATCCAGGCCCCCGCCACGCGCGCCTGTTCCTCCACCCGATCGGTCAACGCCAGGGCGGCGAGCGGACCGCAACTCGCCATCAGGTCCCTTGGCGACAGGCCGGGAATGGCGTCCGTCAGCACCGGCCAACTGCACATGCGCTGGCGAATATGCAGCCAATGCTGGATTGCGTCGGGCTGGTCGCGCTGAATGGTCAGGCTGACGCGCAAAGCGGCCTCGGCGTCGGACAACTGGCCCAGTTGCTCCAGGAGTCGTGCTTTTTGGTTGGTCAGGGCGACGCGGGCATCGTCGGGTTGCAGTGCCTCTTGCCAGGTCGATAACGCGGCGGCGGGATCGCCCCGGCGCTCCAGCAACAGGCCCAGATTGATGGCGGCGGGCGCGAAGCCGGGCTTCAGCGCCAACGCGGTGCGATAGGCGGCGATTGCGTTTTCGAGGTCGCCCGCGTGGTTCCACTCGGCGCCCAGATTGAACCAGGCGGCATGCAACTGACGCGCGCCGGTGCCCTGCAAGGCGATCCAGGTGCGGTAAAGGCCGATGACCTGACGGTCGCCCTTGTTGGCGCCCATGCGTTCGACGGTTGCCAACAGCTCTGCGAACGACGCCGCTTCCAGACGGCGCAGTGCGTTGGCGGGAGAGTCCGTGTCGGGATGAATCATGGCATCGCCTCGTTTTGGGGTGAGGACCGCCATTGGCGCGCACAAAAGCAAACAAACCGTTAATTTTCCGCGGTACTGGGCGGAATTTTTTGCCGGGCGGGCCGATCGCGTCGCACCGATTGGCGTTTCGGCTATGATCGTCACATGCCCCGACTCGCACTCCGCCTCACCCCGCAAGGACGTCTGACCGCCGAGGACCAGCCCGGCGCGCCGGACCTCGACGCCGCCCTCCATGCCCGCGTCGTCGCGGCGTTCGCCCAAAGCCCCGCCAAGGGGCTGGTGTGGTTGGGGGCCGGAGAGGTCGGCCAGGCGCTGCCTCCCGTCTTCGTTTGGTGGCGGGATTTCGCCGCGCGCCATATCGGCGCCGTCTGCCTGCACGCGTCCGGTTCGGAGTCCGTCCCCGCCGTTCCACCGCCAACCCAGGCCGATCTGGCGGCCCTGGTGTTGACCGCCCCGATGATGACCGGGGCGGAGTATCTGACTCAGGACGTGCTCCTGTCCCTGTGGAACGCGATGGCGGAGGCCTTCGCGGCGGCATGTGACCAGTCGGGGCTGGGGTTGGCGGGTTTTCTCGCGTCGTTGAATCCGGCCTGGAATTTGGTCGGGCGGGTGCATTTCAATCTCGCCGAGAACCGGCGCGATCCAGACCAGCCATTTGCGTTTATGGCGACTTATACGACGCGGTTGTCGGCGCAGGCGCGGGCGCAACACGTGCCGTTGGGCCAGGCGCTGCGGGAATACGCGGGTGCCGAGAACAAGGACAAGCTTCTGGCGCTGCTGCTGCCGGTGCAGCGCGCGGCGGAGCAATGCGGCTGGCTGAAGCCGCTGATCGACTCCGGCGAGATTTTTCATCCGCTGCGTTGGGGACCGCCGGAAGCCGCGCGGTTTCTGGGCGCGGTGCCAGAGCTGGAAAGCGCGGGGGTCGTGGTGCGCATGCCGGCGTCCTGGCAGGCCAACCGGCCGTCGCGGCCCAGGGTTTCGGGCACGGTGGGGCGGCGGGCGCCGTCTGGGGTTGGATTGGACGGGCTGCTCGATTTCCAGATGGACGTGATGCTGGATGGGGAACCGCTGACGCAAGACGAGGTCGATATTTTGCTGGCGGGGACCGAGGGTCTGGTGCTGCTGCGCGGGCAGTGGGTGGAGGTGGATCGGGCGCGGCTGGAGCGGGCCATGGCGCAATTCCGCGCGGCGGAGGAACGCGCGGCGCAAGACGGGCTGAGTTTCGCCGAGGCGATGCGTCTTCTGTCCGGCGCCGATGTCGCGAAAGACGAACCCGATTTGGTTGGCGCGGATTGGGCTCAGGTGTCCGCGGGTCCCTGGCTGGAGCAGACTCTTCGAAGTTTGCGCGCCGCGGATGGTCTCGGATTGAATCCTGGGCCGGCCTTACGCGGCACGTTGCGGCCCTATCAGAAGACCGGCACGCATTGGTTGCATATGTTGGCCAATTTGGGTCTGGGTGCCTGTCTCGCCGACGACATGGGGTTGGGCAAGACGATCCAGGTGCTGTCGTTGCTGTTGGTGGAAAAGGCACGGTTGGCGGATCAGCCGCCAAGTCTGCTGGTGGCGCCTGCGTCATTGCTGGGGAATTGGGCGGCGGAAATCGAGAAATTCGCACCGGACCTGCGGGCGGCGATCGTACATCCCTCTGCCATGACGGCGGAACAAATCGCGCAATTCGACCCAGGTGGCTACGATTTGGCGATTACCAGTTACGGGTCGCTGTTGCGCATGAAAGTGTTTGCCGCGACGGCGTGGCGGTTCGTTGTTCTGGATGAGGCGCAGGCGATCAAGAACCCCAATGCGCGGCAGACGAAAGCGGCGAAAGCGTTAAAAGCGCGCGCGCGGATTGCGTTGACGGGGACGCCGGTTGAAAATCATCTGGGGGATTTGTGGTCGATCTTCGATTTCATCAATCCCGGCCTGCTTGGCACCGCGAAACAGTTTTCGAAATATACCAAGGGGCTCGCGGAACGGACGCATAATCCTTATGGCCCGCTGCGCGAGCTTGTCCGCCCGTATATTTTGCGCCGGATGAAAACCGATAAATCGATCGTTCCGGATTTGCCCGACAAAACCGAAATCAAGGCGTTGTGCGGATTGAGCCGGCGGCAGGCGGCGCTGTACGCGCAGGCGGTGGAGGAGCTGGCGAAGGCGTTGGAGGACAGCGAGGGGATTCAACGGAAAGGCATCGTTCTGGCGATGCTCATGCGATTGAAACAAATCTGCAATCATCCCTCGCAATGGCTGAACGACAATGGTTGGGCGGAGGAGGACAGCGGGAAATGGGCGCGGCTGCGCGAAATTGCCGAGGCCGCCGCCGCGCGTCAGGAAAAAATGCTGATTTTTACGCAGTTCCGGGAAATGACCGGACCGTTGGCGGGTTTTCTGGGCGGGATTTTTGGGCGCGAGGGGCTGGTGTTGCACGGGGACACGGCGGTGAAGGACCGGCGGGGCCTGGTGAAGCGGTTTCAGGAGGACGAAAATATTCCGTTCTTCGTGCTTTCGTTGAAGGCGGGCGGTTCGGGGCTGACGCTGACGGCGGCCTCGCATGTCGTGCATGTGGATCGCTGGTGGAATCCGGCGGTGGAAAACCAGGCGACGGATCGCGCGTATCGGATCGGGCAGAAGAAAAACGTACT
>JAYWAX010000525.1:0-3620 GCA_043782125.1 Acetobacteraceae bacterium
GTGTCTCCGGGAAAGTGTGATGCCACCGATGATAGAAATATCACACGCCGATGTCACGGACATCCTCGTCCCGGCCATCACACTCCATCCATGCCACCCCATCACCGCCACCGCGTCAGCGCCCGCATCGCCCCGCCCGCCAGCAGACCCCAAAACGCCCCGCTGATCCCGAAGAAGCTCAGCCCCGACGCCGTCGTCAGGAATGTCGCCATCGCCGCTTCCCGCCCCTCCGCGTCATGCACCGCCCCCGCCAGAGCGCCGCCCAAAGACCCGAGCAGTGCAAGTCCGGCGACAGCCTCGATCAGGATGGGGGGAGACGCCGCGATCAGGCCGGTCGCCGCCCCCGCGAGCACGCCGAACACGATATAGGTGGCGCCCGCGACGATGGCGGCCCAATAGCGTTTTTTCGGATCGGGATGCGCATCCCGGCCGGCGCAAAGCGCGGCGGTGATGGCCGCCAGGTTCACCGCGTGCCCGCCGAACGGCGCCGCCAGCAGCGAGAAGACTCCGGTGACCTGGAACAGCGGACCCGCAGGCGGGGTGTATCCGTTCACCGACAGCACGGCCATGCCGGGGATATTCTGCGAGGCCATGGTCACCAGGAACAACGGCAACGCCAGCCCAATCGTCGCGGAGATCGTCCAAACCGGCGCGACCCAAACCGGCTCGGCCAGCCAGCGCGCCGGGGCGCCTCCCCCGCCATGCAGAACCAGGATGCCCACCATGGCCGCGACCGCCGCAGGCACGGCGTAGAGGCGCCAGAACCGCCAGACGACAGCCCACACCAGGACGACCGGCAGCGCCAGCAGGGGCATGACCGCGACCGCCCGCATTGGGGCCAGGCACAAATTGAGCAACACCCCCGCCAGCATCGCATTCGCCAGCGAGGACGGAATCGCCGCCACCGCCCGCCCCAGGGGCCGCCACATCCCCGCCAGCACGATCAGCCCGCCGCAGACCAGAAATGCGCCCACGGCCGCCGGGAACCCGCCCTCTGGCACCGCCGGGGACGCCAGCAGCGCCGCGCCAGGCGTCGACCACGCGACACTGATCGGCTCGCGCCGCCACAGGCTGAGGACGATGGCGCAGCATCCCATCGCGATCGCCAGCGCCATCAGGCCGGACGCCGCCTGCGCGGGGGACGCGCCTGCCGCGGTGAGACCCTTCAGGACGACGGCGAAGGTCGATGCGAAGCCAACGAAGGCCGCCAGCACCCCGGCGACAAAAGTATGCCGGGTCACGTGTTCACCGATGCGCGATGGAAACAGGCTCGCCGATGGGTTCCGCCGTGAGGAAGCCGAGAAGCTTGCCTTCCAGCACCAGGCACGTCATTTCCCCGCCGAAGACGGCGCCGGTGTCGATGGCGATGCGGTTGTGGCGAATGACCGGCGCTTTGACGGGGGAATGGCCGTGTACGACCACGGCGCCGAAGTTCATTTCGGAATAAAGGAACGGCTGGCGCATCCGCAGGATGTCGTCGCGGGCCTGTTCCTCCAGCTTCACGCCGGGACGGACGCCGCCATGCACGAAGGCGTAACCGCCTTCCCGGTGCATCAGCTTCAGTTGCTTCAGGAACGCGATGTGCGAGTCCGGCACGTGCTGGCGCCAGCTTTCGCGCGGGCTGCCGGGATCGACGCCGTAACTGGTCAACGACGGCCGTCCGCCCGCGAACAGCCAGTCGGTGGCGGCGGCGCGTTCCCCGCTCAACGCGTCGATCATCGTGTTCTCATGGTTGCCCATAAGGTTGACCATCTCGGTCCCCGGGATCGGCGACCCGTCCACCAGGCGCGCGATCACGCCCTTGGTATCGACGCCCCGATCCACGTAATCGCCGACATGCAGCAACAAGGCCGAGGCGATGGGGCGGGCGGCGAGGTCTGCTTCGATTTTCGCGTGCAGGTTCGCCAGTTGGCTGGCACAGCCGTGGATGTCGCCGATGGCGTAAACGCGGCGGCCGGGCGGCAGGCTGGCGGGGGCGGGGGACAGCTCGATCATGGGCGAACCGGCTATCAGCCCGACGGGGCTTCAGGCAAGGGGCGTAAGCGCGCCGCGCCGCGCTTTCCGTGCCCGCGCCGCCATCAGCCGGTTCGCGCGGGAACGAGGACCCGTTTTTCCGCCGTGGCGGCGGCGACGCCGTAGACTCCCCGCTCCCCCGGTAACGGCGCGAAGCGGGAGGTGATGCCAAGCACGGTTTCGGCGCCGCCCAAGTACAGCAGCCCGTCGGGCGCCATTTGCGCGGCCATGGCTTCCAGCACCTTGGTTTTGGTCGGCTGGTCGAAATAAATCAGGACGTTGCGACAAAATACGATATCGAAACGGCCCAGGGAACGAAGATCGCCAAGCAGGTTGAATTCGCGGAACTGGGCCATCTGCCGAATGGTTTGCGCGATACGCCAGTTGGACTCTTCTTTCTTGAAATACTTCATCAGCAACTGAACCGGCAGGCCGCGCTGCACCTCGAACTGCGTGTAAAGCCCCTCCTTTGCCCGGGCCAGCGGTTCGCGCGCGATGTCGGTGCCGACGATTTCGAACCGCCGGTCGCCCGTGACCATCCTGTTTTCCGCCAGGATCATCGCCAGCGAATAGGCTTCCTGTCCGTACGACGCCGCCGCCGACCAAATCCGCAGCCCAGTACCCGGCGGGCGAGCGGCCACCAGCCGCGGCACCGCCTCGGCGCGGAAATGCTGAAACGGTTTGTCGTCGCGGAAGAAAAAGCTCTCATTGGTCGTCATCGCCTCGACCACGTCGCGCGCCAGCGCGTCCGCGCCCGGCCGGTTCAACCGGTCCGCGAGACCGTTCAGATCGGCGAGCTTCTCCCGGCGGAGAATGCTCACCAGCCTGGTTTCCAGCAAATAAATCTTGTCCTGACCGACGATCAGGCCGGACCGGGTCTTCAGCAGACTCGCCAATGTCGTGAAGGCAGCAGCGCTCAGTGGAGTTGTCATCGTACCGGCACTCGCAAAAGTTCTAATATCCTGGAGGCGATCCGCGGCAGCGGCAGCACGGCGTGGCACAATCCGGCCAAGGCGATCGCCCCGGGCATCCCCCAGACCACGCTGGTCGCTTCGTCTTGCGCCAAGGCCACCCCGCCCTGTTCGACGGCCAGGCGCGTTCCGGCCAGACCGTCCTGGCCCATGCCGGTCAGCATCGCGACCAGCACGCGTCCGCCGCTCGCCCGCACCGCCGATCGCAGCATCGGATCGACGCTTGGCCGGCAGAAGTTCTCCGGCGGATCGGTGGACAGCCGGGCGCGGTAGGTGCCGCCATCCAGCTCCACGATCAAATGCTTGTCGCCCGGCGCCAGATAAATCCGGCCATTGGCCAGGGCTTCGCCGTCCTTCGCCTCCGCGCAGGGCATGCCGCCGAGACGGGTGATATGTTCCGCCAGGATCGGCGTGAAAGTCGCGGGCATGTGCTGGGTCAGGATGACCGGCACGGGCAGCGATTTCCCCAAGGCCGGCACCAGGGTGAAAAGCGCCTGTGGCCCGCCCGTCGAGCTGCCGATGGCCAGCAGCTTCGGCGCCAGGACCGGCGCCGCGCGCGCGACCGCGGGGGGACGAACCGGCACCGGAACGGCCGTCCGGTTGCGCAGCCGCGCCAGGCCCTTGATCTTCGACACC
>JAYWAX010000526.1:0-10012 GCA_043782125.1 Acetobacteraceae bacterium
GTCCTCGGGTTCGGCCTGCGTCTGCACATCGAGCACGACCGTGAGCGAGACCGCTTCGCCTCCCGCGAGGAGCGTGATATCGCCACCCACCACGGCACCAGAGCCTCCGCCGTCCCAACCAGTCCCGGAGAGGCCGCCTTTCGCGCCATGCACGGTGATTTCATAAACGCCAGACACCGTCACGTCGTAGGTTTCAATATGACCGGTGTACGAGAACACGGTCGTCGCGGCGGCCGGGTTCGCGCACGCGAGCACGCCGAGGACCAACGCACCACACAGACTGTTTTTCACGATGTGTCCTTGTCGCGCATATCGTGCGCCAATGGGTTTCAGGCGGAAGATTCGCACGTGTCAGCCACGTGGAGCCGATCATTAAAAAGAGGATTTTTCACAATTCAGATTCGGCGTGGGGAACCCTTTATGCTCGTCCGGCCGCACCGGCAACCGCATATTCACAAAACACGCGTGCAACTTTCAGCCATGGCCTGGATACGCCGCCGCGTCGCGCCGGGCGGCAGGGTTTTCGTCCGCGACCGCCCGCGGATCGACCGCGAGGTAACGCCGCGGCCTCTCGGCGGCGATCATGAAGGCACTGACCTGGGTTAACAGGCGCCGGTCGTCGTCGGTCAGCCGGATCGCCTCCCGCAGGTGGTCGGTCCAGCTTTCCATGGACCAAACCTCCAGCCATCCCTCGGGGTGCGCGACGTCTTCGTAGACCTGCCAGAACAGGGCGCCCGCCCGCCCGCGTACGTGACGGACCTCCGCCATCAGGGCCAGGAATTCGGACATTCCGTCCGGCGGGACTCGATAATACACGGTTTCCATGACCCGTCCGCGCGCCGTCCGCAGCAGGCCCGCCAGCGCTGCCGCGGGTGCTTCCGGGCCATGGACCTCGGCGGTCGTGGCGGGCGCGGGCGCTGCGACGATGGCCTCGATCCGCGCGTGGCGGGCCAGCACCATCAACACCAGCCCGGTGCCGGCGGCGAACAGGAATGTTCCAGGCAATCCGATATGGCCGCCAATCCAGCCCCAGAAGAACGAACCAACGGTCAACGCGCCGTTCTGCGCGAGCTGATAGATCGACAACGCCCGCGCCCGCACCCAGGGCGGGCAGACCAACTGCGCGGCGGACTGGATCGTCGCGTAGGCCGCCGTCCAACCGACCCCGACCAGCAACATCCCCACGGAGGCGAAAACCCAGTGCTGCGCCAGCCCGACGATCGCCATGCCCACGCACGACGACGCCGTGCAGGCCATGACAGTCGTGTTCCGGCTCCATCGCGCCCGCGCCATCGGCAGCAACATGCCGGACGTCACCCCGCCGATCCCCATCATCCCCAGGATCACACCATACATGCCTGGGCCCAGATCCAGGTCGCGCCGGACATACAGGGGCAACAACGCCCAGGGCGCGGAGGCGGGGAGGGAATAGGCGATGGTGCGGATCATGGCGTGCCTGATCGCGGGCGTGTTGCGGACGAAGCGCATGCCCGCGCGCATGGCCGACAATAAATGCTCGCGCGGGAGACCGGTGAAGCGCCGTCCAGAGCGGTGCCACATGATCAAGGCGCCAATGACGGCGAAGATCGAGGCGGCGTAGAGCGCGAACGTCAGGCCCGAGCCGCCCATAAGGATCAGGAACCCGGCCAAAGCCGGGCCGATGGCGCGGGTCAGGTTGTAGCCGATGCCGTTCAGGGCGATCGCGGGGACCAGTTCCTCGCGCGGGACCAGTTCGGGGACGATCGCGCTCCAGGCCGGGGCGGTCAGGGCGGCACCGATGCCGATGGCGAAGGTCAGGATCAACAGCCAGACCGCGGTCATGCCGCCGGTCAGGGTCAGCACCGCCAGGAGGATGGCGGCGGACGCGGTCCAGATTTGCGTGGCGATCAGGAAAATGCGGCGATCGACGATATCGGCAATGGCGCCGCCGGGCAGCGCCAGCAGGAACACGGGCATGATCGTCGCCGCTTGCACGGTCGCGACGATCAGCGGCTCGGGCGCCAGGGTGGTCATCAGCCAGCCCGCCCCGGTGTTTTGCAGCCATGTGCCCAGCCAAACGACCACGCTGGCGAGCCATAGCGTTCGAAATGTCCCGTTGCGGAGTGGCACGAGCGCTGGGGGTAGACGCATGTTCACGATCTCTCGATGCCGCGCGCGGTGTATAGCGCGGCTATTTGGACCCGGGGCGAAAATCGGTTCAACCGGCATGTCGGTTGAACCGATTGACACGGCCGCGCCCGTGGCCTGTCAGTATCGCGCCGCCGCCGGGTTAGCCGGCTGCGGCGCAGACGTCACGGATGAAATCGGGATCGCGATGAAAGTCTTTTGGCACGACGCGCAATTGAAACACGCGCCGGTATTTTTCCTGGCCCGCGGTAAGGTGCGTGCCAATTTCGAGGTGCCGGCGCGCGCGATCGCTTTGCTCGCCGCCTGTCGCGCCATGGGCCTTGACATCGTGGCGCCGGAACCCGTGGACCCGGCCGCGCTGCTGACGGTTCACGACGCTGTTTATCTGAATTTCGTCCGCGACTCGCACGCCGCCTGGTCGGCGATGCCGGATGCGGGGGAGGAGGTCGTGGCCAATCATCATCCCGGCCCCGACATGATCGCCAGCGGCGCGTCGATGCCGGAGCATGTGATTGGGCAGGCGGGATGGTTCACCGCCGACGCCGCCTGCCCGATCGGGCCACATACGTGGTTATCGGCCACCTGGGCCGCCGCCTGCGCGCTTGCCGCGGCGGACGAAGCCGCCGCAGGCCGGTCCGCCTATGCGCTCGCCCGGCCGCCCGGACATCACACCTTCCGCGCCCGGGCCGGCGGTCATTGTTATGTCAACAACGCGGCCCTGGCGGCGGAGCGGTTGCGCGCGGCGGGCGCCGGACGGGTCGCGGTGCTGGACATCGACAGCCATCACGGCAACGGCACGCAGGGGATTTTCTGGGATCGTCCCGACGTGCTGTTCGTCTCGCTGCACGGCGATCCCAATCGCTATTATCCCTGGTTCACCGGCCACGCGACGGAAACAGGCGGCGGCGCGGGCAATGGCGCGACCCTGAATTTCCCGCTGGCGATCGGAACGGGGGACGCGGGCTGGCTCGCGGCGCTGACCCAAGGTCTCGCCGCCATTCGTGCTTTCAGGGCCGATGCTGTCGTCGTCAGCCTGGGTTTCGATGCCTCGGAACACGAACCGTTGAACGCTCTGTCCGTGACCGCGGATGGATTCGCCCGCGCCGGGGAGGCGATCGGCGCCCTGGGCCTCCCCACGGCGCTGGTGCAGGAAGGCGGCTATAATACCGAGCTGATCGGCACGCTGCTGACCCGGTTTCTGGACGGATTCGGGCGGTGACGGACCCGGGTTCAAGCGATCGCCCAGGGGACGGGCCGCCCGGCTATGGACCCTTCGGGCTCTGCCGTGCTTGGATACGGTCATGAGTGAATCGCCCATCGTCGCGGACGGAGAGGATATCGGTCAGCGCGGTACCATCGACCTGGCGGCGACGGCGCGATGGCTGGAGGGCAAGTACGGGTACGTATCCAACCTCGCCCAGACCATGGCGCACGCGCCGGGCGCGCTGATACCGTGGCTCGATCTGGAACATTATTGCCGGTTTCAGTCGGAACTGACGGAGCGCCAGCGCATGCTGATTGTGCTTATTGCCTCGCGCGATGTGCATTATTGCTGGCCGCATTACCGGCCACTGGCCGGGACCGTCGGGTTCAGCGAGGAACAGATCACCCTGATCCGTCTGGGGCGTGTGCCGCAAGACATCGCGGAGGTGGAGCAGGCGGTGTGTCAGATCGCCAACGAAATCGTGGCGGGACGGCGTGTGCCGCAGACGATGTTCGAAGATATTGTCAAGCTGCTGCCACCGCGCCAGGTCGTCGATGTCGCGATTCTCGCGTCGTTTTATATCGCGATGGGGGTGTTGAGCACCGGTCTGTGCGTGGAGGTCGAGACGCCGGAGATTCTGCGGAAGGAGCAGGTCCACCACAAGAAGGCCATCGGGCTGGGGTAAAAACGCGGCCGCCCCGCCGCTTCGGGTCGCCCGGACGAGCCCCCGGATGACGGGGAATGCCCCGCGACGCCACGGGCCAGGACGATGCCGCAAAGTCGCGCGACCTCTCGATCGACGTATCCATCGGGTATGGACTCGCGTAGAAGTGCCCCTAAGTTTGTCCCTCAATCTTCGGTCGTATCGGAATCGTCCGCTTGTTCCGACGAAACCAGAGGAACCGACCAGCCGGCGAAATAGGCAGCAACACGTTGTTCAACTCCTTCCGCAGTAATGCCGCTGTCCGCCAAGCCCATTGCTGACTTTCGGCCGGGATGCAGGACGTCCCACAGCGAGCGGTACTGGTTAACGCGCCTCGCGCCCGGTTTGTTGTTTCCAAATCCATCGATGACGCGATTCCAGAGAGGCTGGAATCGCGCGATCATCATGCTTTCGCCCAGTGGTATCCAAATATCGTCCACAACGAGCGCACGAAAATGAAAGTCCGATAAATGGATATTGGAGACTTGGTTAATTGAATTCCGGTGCGTCCCCAACCTCCCTCGCATGGCGCCCCCGATTGCGGCGTCGAGGGTAACGCCACCCTTCCGCGCACCTTGCGGGACGGCTTTTCCTACATAGATCGGCTGAGCAAATTCGCCATTGCGGTTCTTATGTGCAATCGGCAAATAACACGGAAAATTCCCAGAATAATAAATCGCGTACACACCCGCGCCGATGACCCCTTCCGTTTGCGAAAGCGGCACCACCGGCTCTAGAAGCAAGGCTTCCCTCACGCTTCGCCCAAGATTGAGCTTATCGAGTGGATTATAGGGGTCGACCGCCATCAATCTCCGCCTTTCGGGCCTTCAAGTTGCGCTCGAACGCTATTTGCGACGATCGCTGCGAGATCGACCGGGACCGCATTCCCCAGTTGACGCATCGTCTCCGTCCATGAGCCGTGGAAAATGAATTCATCGGGAAATGTTTGAAGCCGAGCGCTTTCCCGCACCGAAAAATAGCGAAGTGAGCCATCCGGACGGAGCACCATATTTTCTCCGCCTGGTACGCCGTGATCGCCCGCTTTCAGCGTTTTCGCAGGTTCATCGAGAGGGCTTCCCGTGTGACCGGCGTAGCTCCGTGCGCCGGGCTGGAAACGATGGTTTTGAAACTGTGCCGCAAGCCTTGGATGAAACTCGGGGTCGGGAAGATCCGCAGTCACGTCACGTACTGTACTCCAAGCCTTGAACAGCGTCGGGTCCAGGGGTCGCAGCGCACGCATTTTAGCCTTATCGTTCTCCGGCCTTAATTTTTTGGCTACCTCGTGCCGTTCCCAGTAATCGGTGTTCCGCCATTGGGACCAAAGCAAGGCATCCAGGCTGTGCGTGGGCTTGGGGAAAGACCACTCGACCTCAAGATCGGAACGAAAACCCACCATGAACACACGCTCCCTCCGTTGTGGCACTCCGTAATCGGCGGCGTTCAACAGACGGACAACCACTCGATACTGTAGGCCGCCCGAAAAGCCCTGCGTATGATGTTTCTCCAGCCGAGCGAGATGCCCCTGCCAGTCTTCAGATTTTTTACGGATAACTTCAGGGTAGCCCATTTGCAACTGGATATACTGAAAATAGTTCGCAAATGATTGTCGCGTGAGACCCTTTACGTTCTCAAAAACAAAAGCTCGCGGACGCAGTTCGCGCACGGCACGGATGGCTTCCGGGAACATATCCCGTCCATCCGTTTGGCCAAGATGTTTGCCGCCGAGAGAAAATGGCTGACACGGTGGTCCTCCCGATATGAAATCGATTGGATTTCCGATTGCAGTAAAGTCAACGAGTCTGACGTCACCTTCGATGAGCGGCCAATGCACCACAGGTTCGAGTTGGCGATCCTGGTTTTCCCGAATGGTGTCGCAGCAATACCGGTTCCATTCAATGACTGCGGCCGGCACAAAGCCGGCTCGACTTACCCCTAGGCCAAGCCCACCTGCCCCGGCGAATAATTCTATGGATCGCATCGTGTTTGTCGCCTTGGGCCAAGATAGTCGGTGATTCTCCGTTTTAGAGATGTTCTATCTTTGATCTGACATTCCCAAATTATCAAGAACTTCCATCCCAACGCCCGGAGTCGCACCTCATTTTCCTCGTCCCGTCGCCGATTACCCTCCAGCTTCCCCCGCCAAAAGTCCAATTTCGATTTGGGCAACCGCGATAACCGGCACTGCGGATCGGCACGCCGATGCCAAAAACAGCCATTGACAAAAATCACCTTACGAAGCTTACCGAACACGATATCCGGTACTCCGGGCAGATCGCGGCGGTGCAAGCGATACCGATAACCCATTTTGTGAATGAGCCGGCGGACCTCCATCAGGCAGGGTCGAAGAAAATCAACCGTCGATCAACTCCGGCCCTCGGCTGGCGCGCGCGATGTCCTCCATCAACGACCAGATAAGATCGGGATGCAGATCCGTCTCCGGGTCGTTCAGCAGCCGGTCGAGTTCTTCCTGCTTCCGCTGAAATTCGCTGCCAGTCATGTGAATGCCCCGCCCCGTAGGAACCTTGAATGGGATGATCCTACAAAATGGCTACTGTGTGGCGCAATTAAGAAATTTCTAATTTCTTGGCAGACGTGTGTCTGTTGGTGAGTCCGGGTTCTGGGCGCGATGGCGCAACAGGTGATCGGCCAGGACGCAGGCCAGCATTGCCTCCCCCACCGGCACGGCGCGAATGCCGACGCAAGGGTCGTGCCGCCCTTTGGTGCTGACGTCGATGTCCTGGCCATGTTTGTCGACCGCCTGGCGCGGGGTCAGGATGGAGCTGGTGGGCTTCACGGCGAAGCGCGCGACGATCGGCTGTCCCGTGGAAATCCCGCCGAGAATCCCGCCAGCGTGGTTCGAGCCGAATGCGACCAGGCCGTCGCGCATACGCATCTCGTCGGCATTGTCCTCGCCCGACAGCATCGCGGCGGCGAACCCGTCGCCAATTTCAACGCCCTTGACGGCGTTGATCGACATCAGCGCGCCCGCCAGATCGGCGTCGAGTTTGCCATAGATCGGGGCGCCCAGTCCCGGCGGAACGCCTTCCGCGATCACCTCGATGACGGCGCCGGCGGAGGATCCGGATTTCCGGATGGCGGACAGCATGGTTTCCCATTCGGCGGCGGCCACGGGGTCGGGGCAGAAGAACGGGTTGTCGTCCATCGCGTCCCAATCCCAGCGGGACCGGTCGATCTTGCTGGCGCCCATCTGCACCAGCGCGCCACGAATGCGGATACCGTGGCCCAGAATTTGGCGGGCGACGCCGCCGGCCGCGACTCGCATGGCGGTTTCGCGCGCCGAGGACCGGCCGCCGCCGCGATAATCGCGCACCCCGTATTTCAGGTCGTAGGCCAGGTCCGCGTGGCCCGGCCGGTAGGACGCCGCGATGGCCGAATAATCCCGCGATCGCTGATCCACGTTCTCGATTGTCAGCGCGATCGGCGTCCCCGTGGTGACCCCATCAAACACACCGGACAGAATTTTGACCTGGTCCGGCTCCTGCCGCTGCGTCGTGTATTTCGACTGGCCCGGACGGCGCCGATCCAGCCAGGGCTGCAAATCGGCCTCGCTCAGGGCCAGACGAGGCGGGCATCCATCGACGACGCATCCGATCGCGGGGCCGTGGCTTTCGCCCCAGGTGGTGACCCGGAACAAATGCCCGAATGTGTTGTGGCTCATCCTTGTTCGATGCCGATATCCGGCGCCTCCGGGTGTTTCATGCCGACGATGTGGTAGCCGCTATCGACGTGATGCACCTCGCCCGTGACACCGCTGGAAAGGTCGGACAACAAGTACATACCCGCGCCACCGACTTCCTCGATCGTGACGTTCCGCCGCAGCGGCGCGTTCAATTGGTTCCAGCGCAGCAAATAATGGAAATCGCCGATCCCCGAGGCCGCGAGTGTCTTGATCGGCCCGGCGGATAATCCGTTGACGCGAATGCCCAGGGTTCCCAGATCGGCGGCCATGTAGCGTACCGAGGCTTCCAACGCCGCCTTGGCCACGCCCATCACATTATAATGCGGTATCCATTTCTCCGCGCCGTAATAGGTCAACGTGAGAATGCTGCCGCCCGCCGTCATCAGCGGCAGCGCGCGTTGAGTCACGGCCAACAGCGAATAGGCGGAAATATCCATCGCCTGAAGAAACGCGGCGCGCGGCGTATCGACATACCTGCCGCGCAAATATGCCTTGTCGGCATAGGCGATCGCATGAACCAGGAAATCGATCCGGTCCCATTTCGCGCCGATGGCCTGGAACGCGGAATCGATGCTCGCCTCGGCCGCGACATCGCAATTCACCAGAAAATCGCTCCCGATGGACGCGGCCAGCGGGCGGACGCGCCGCTCCAGCGCCTCACCTTGGAAGGTAAAGGCAAGTTCGGCGCCCTGCGCGGCGCAGGCCTCGGCGATCCCCCAGGCGAGCGACCGGTTATTCGCGGCGCCCATGATGACACCGCGCTTACCCTCCAGCAGATTACCTTTGCGGGCGACGGGCGAAGGGGCGCTATCGGCCATGGCGATCCTCTGGATAACGTCGCGTCATGCGAGTTTGGTCTGGTTGTCGTGACACAGAGGCCGGTCTCCGGGCAAGAGGCACCCTTGCGCCGCCGCGTCTGAAAGGCACAGTACTTTCCGCGAGACAGGCCCCAGGGGAACAGGACGACGCGCGCATGACCAAGACCGACCAAAACGAAACCGATCCTTTTGCATTGTTCCAGCGCTGGATGGCCGAGGCCGAGGCCAGCGAGCCCTCCGACGCCAACGCCATGACCGTGACGACCGTGGGTGAAGGCGGCCGTCCGTCGGCGCGCACGGTGCTGTTGAAAGGCGCCGATCCTCGCGGATACGTCTTCTACACCAACACGCACAGCCAGAAGGGCGGCGAACTTGCCACCCATCCCGCGATTTCCCTGCTGTTTTACTGGAAATCCCTGGGCCGTCAGATACGGATCGAAGGCGTCGCCGAACCCGTCACCGCCGCCGAGGCCGACGCCTATTACGCCACCCGCCCCCGCATTTCCCGCCTTGGCGCCTGGGCCTCCGACCAATCCCGCCCGCTGTCCGGGCGTGCGGAGCTGGAAAACCGGCTGCGACATTTCGAGGAAAAATTCCCCGGCGAAGATATCCCGCGCCCGCCGCACTGGTCTGGGTACCGCGTGCTGCCGGATCGGTTCGAGTTCTGGCAAAATATGGCGTTTCGCCTCCACGACCGGACTGTTTTCACCCTGGCGGCGGGCGGCGGCTGGACTCGCGGCCACCTGTTTCCGTGATCGCGGGGCAGCGCGGATGACGCCTGGCACTGGCCAGACCGAGACCATCGCCTTCCTCACCGGACTTGCGGGCGCGCCGCCGGTGGAAACGCATATTTCGGCGGTGTTTCTTGGCCAGGACTCGGTCTGGAAACTGAAAAAGGCGGTGCGGCTGCCGTTCCTGGATTTTTCTACCCTCGCAAGCCGGAAACATTTCTGCGAACGGGAGCTGGCACTCAACCGGCCCGCCGCGCCCAGTCTGTACCGCGATGTCGCGCCGGTGGTCCGCCGTCCCGACGGCACGATCGCGTTGGGTGGCGATGGTGAGGTCTTGGACTGGGTCGTCCGCATGGCGCGTGTGCCCGCCGGCGATTTCCTCGATGCCCGGGCCGCCGCCGCGCCGCTGCCGCCGGAGATGCTGGATGCCATCGCCGATTCGGTGGCGCTTTGGCATCTGTCGTTGCCACCGGTTTCCGGCGTGCATCCGGATTTGGCCAGGATCGCCGATGGAAACGCGATGGCGGGCCTTGCCGCTGGTTTGAACTCTGCTGCGGTCGAGACCTGGCGCGTGGGGGTGCGCGCCAGATTGGCGGCGAATGCGGCGTGGCATGCATCACGGGCGAACCAAGGCTTCGTCCGGCGCTGCCATGGCGATCTGCATCTGGGCAATCTGTGCCTGTGGCAAGGGCGTCCGGTGCTGTTCGACGCGCTGGAATTCGACGAAGC
>JAYWAX010000527.1:0-10010 GCA_043782125.1 Acetobacteraceae bacterium
ATACCAACGGCCCTTGATGTTGACCCTTCGCGGCGGATGCACGCCATCGTCATGGTGCGCGCAGGCGCACCATCCACGCCTTGGTTTTTGCCGGGGAAGGCGTGGATGGTCCGCCTTCGCGGACCCTGACGGGGTGACAGCCGACGAGTCAACATTAAGGGCGGTTGGTATGAGCCTGTTCGATGTCATGGAAATCCAGGATGTCACCGCCCGCATTCTCGGTTGCGACACCGTTGCGCTCACCCGAGCCAGTTTGCACCCGGTCCTGCGGGATCGTATCGAAAAATCCGCCATCCCGGTGTTTTGATGAATGCGCCGTCCCCTGAGCCTCGATTGAAGGTATCGTGGAAGCCATCGGGCACATCCGGTCGGAACGCCCATTTCTGGGCTGGCCATACCGCGATTTACGCCGCCGGGTCGATCAACACCTTCGCGTGATCGCCAGGCTTGCGCAGCGCTTCGAACATCTCGGGCACTGCGTCGAGCCCGACAACGCCCGTAATCAAGGGCGCCGCGTCAATCCGCCCCGCCGCCAGCAAATCGAGCACATCGGCGAATTCCGCCCGCTCGTACCCCAGTACGAAGCGCAGAGTCAGTTCCTTGCGGATGCCGGCACGCGGAAAAATCGTGTCATCGCCACGGCAGACGCCAACCACGACGATGGTGGCGCGCAAAGGCGCCAGGTCCATGCACTGGCGCAACACGCCGGGCACGCCGACGCATTCGAAGATCGTGTCAGCCGGGCCGGGTTTTTCGGCCGCGGGGTCAATCGCGCGCGCGCCCATCGCACTGGCCTTGGCGCGGCGGCCTGGCGCGATTTCGCTGACCACGACGTCTTTGGCGCCATTCAGGCGGGCGAACAGCGCAACGGCGAGCCCGATCGGACCGGCCCCGATCACCAGCACACGCTGCCCTAACAAATTGCTTGCCGCGCGGACCGCATGAAGTCCGACTGCCAGAGGTTCTGTCAACGCCGCCAGCCGCAGGTCGAGCCCATCCGGCACTTTCAACGCGTGATGCGCGGGCATCCGCAGATACTCGGCGTAGCCGCCGGGCACCGTGGCGCTGAGTCCGATAATCTTGTTGCGGGGGCAATGAATGCCAAGCCGGTCCTTGCAGCCCCGACCGGAGGGGCGGCAATCGTCGCATTCCTGCAACGGAAGTCCGATCACCCGATCCCCTGGGCGGAAATCGTTCGACCCCGATTCCGTCACGATCCCCGCGTATTCGTGTCCCAGCACCGTTCCGGTCTCCAAAGATGTTGGGCTGGGTTCGGTGGCATGCAGGTCGGAACCGCAAATGCCGCAATACGCGACTTTCAGGACGATATCGCCCGGTCCGGCCAAGGGTGTCTGCCGGTCCTCGACCGTCAGCATGTCCCCGGGTTTGTGAAACACAACCGCGCGCATGGCTATATCATCGTCTGCATGTCGGCGTCCACCCCGATCGCCTGCCCGCTGATCGTCGCGCCAAACGGGCTGGCGAGGTAAAGCGCCATGTTCGCGATGTCCTGTTGCGACACGAAACATTTCAGCGAGGTGGTGCCGACGGTGCGATCCGTCATTTCGTTTTCCGAAATACCCTCGGACAGCGCTTTCGCCTTGATCACGGCGCGTATCCGCGGCCCGTCCACCGGTCCCGGCAGGATCGCGTTGACGCGCACCCCGTCGCGTCCCAGTTCGATGGCGAGGGATTTGGTGAACCCGACCACACCCCATTTCGCGGCGGCATAAGGCGCGCGATGGGCGAAGCCAAACCGTCCCGCCGCCGAGCTCATGTTGATCACCGCCCCGCCGCCATTGGCGCGCAAGGCAGGTATCGCGCGGCGCGAACAATGGAACATCGCGGCCAGATCGATACGCAATGTGGCGTCGAGTTCCGCGGGCGTCACGGTTTCGACCGGCGCGGTGGGGCCGGCAATGCCCGCGTTGTTGATAAGCACGTCCAGCCCGCCCAAATGTTTGACGGCGAAATCGACGAACGCCTCGCAGTCCTCAGGCAGGCCGGCGTCGGCCCGCACGCCGGGGTGGCCGCAACTGGCCAGCGCGGCCTCGTCGATATCGGACACGAAAACGCTGGCCCCACAGGCGGCGAAGCTGTCCGCCATCACCTTGCCAATGCCGTTCGCACCGGCGGAGATGGCGACCCGGTAGCCCCCGAGATCGACCGTGAGCGGCATGCGCGCACCGGATATCATCGCAGCGAATTCACGATTTGGCGGTAGGCTTCCTCCGGGAAAGCCTTCAACGATTGCGTTCGGACATGGCCGAGTTTCCCCAGCATCAGGCTGAACCGCGCGGCGACGGCGTCGTCGGGCGCGTCGTAGGTGATAATCATGTCGTGAATTCCCATCGTCATATAAACGGAAATAAACCGTCCGCCCATGTCTTCCAGCGTTTTGCGGGCGGCATCGACGCGTTTCGGGCCCTCGTCGATCGCGCGTACGCCCTGATCTGTCCAGTTGGCCAGCATGACATAGGTGGGCATGGTCGCTTCCTTCCTGGGAGGTCTCTATAGTGTGCGCGCGGCACGGGGGAGGCAAGCATGATCCAGCACGAATACGCGCGGAACATCGCGTACATGGGTTGGCCGAGGACCCGGATGCGCCCCGGCGGCCGGGAAGCGGGCCGGTACATTCAGAGATGGGACGGTAACTGAAAATGGAGACAGCCATGTCCGCGACGATTATTTTCGTCTTTCTGCTGGTACTGATCGTCATCACCATGTTCGCGGGTGTGAAAACCGTGTCGCAGGGTCAGATATGGACCGTGGAACGGTTCGGCGCCTTCACCCGGACACTGCAACCCGGCCTGAATTTCGTCGTGCCGTATATCGATCGTGTCGGGCACAAGATGAACGTGCAGGAACAGGTCGTCGATATCCCGGAACAAAGCGTCATCACCAAGGATAACGCCACCGTCGCGGTCGACGGCATCATCTATTACCGCGTCATGGTGCCGGAAAAGGCCGCCTATCAGGTGACCTTTCTGACCATTGCCCTGACCACGCTGGCGACCACCAATATCCGGGCAGTGATCGGCGAACTGGAACTCGACGCGACCTTGTCGTCGCGCGAGCACATCAACTCCACGCTGCTGGCCATTCTGGATGGCGCGACCGAACCCTGGGGCGTCAAAGTGAGCCGGGTCGAAATCCGGAAAATCGAGCCGCCGGAAAATCTGATCCGCGCCATGAATCTGCAAATGACCGCAGAACGCGAACGACGCGCCGTCGTCGCGCGCGCCGATGGCGAACGCGAGGCCGAGATCAAGCGGGCCGAGGGCGAGAAGCAAAGTCTGATCCTGCGCGCGGAAGGACGCCAACTCGCCGCCATCCGCGACGCGGAGGCGCGCGTCGCCTTGGCGCAAGCGGAAGCGACGGCGACGCAGATGGTCAGCGAGGCGGCGACGAAATTTGGCAACGCCGGTTTGCAGTATTTCATCGCGGATCGTTACGTGCGGGCGTTCCAGGCGATCGCGGCCTCGCCGAATTCTCGCCTTGTGGTGGTGCCGATGGAAGCGGCGGGACTCGCGGGCGGGATCGTCCAGGCGATGGAATTGTTCCGCGAAGGCGGCAGGCCGGAGACACGCGTGTGATCGACTGGATTATTTGGGTCGTCGCGGGGCTCGCGCTGCTTATTCTGGAAATTCTCCTGCCCGGCGTTTTCATGATGTGGCTGGGTCTGGCGGCGATCGGCGCGGGCCTGCTGACGTTTGGCTTCGGCTTCGGCTTCGCCGCGCAGGTCGTGTCCTTCGGTGTGCTGACGGTGGTGGCGCTGGCGGCCGGACTGCGATTTCGCCGTCCGCGCGATGGGCAGAACGCGATGCATAACGAAAGCGCTGGGCTGGTGGGGCGGCGCGCGACGGCATTGGTGTTTCAGGGCCGCGATGGCAGAGTGCGCCTTGGCGACACCGACTGGCCCGCCCGCGTTCCGCCGGATACCGATCCGCCGGACCCCGGCGCGCGCATGAAGGTGGATCGCGTGGACGGCACGATCCTGATCGTGCGTCCGGACATTTGACCGAGTCTGAAAGGACCTTCGTGAGCACTGACGATTTCGTACCGACCTGGATCGCGGCAAGCCTTTTGCTTCAGGCGATCGAGGACAAACTGTCGGCCGATGGCACCGCCGCCGTCGCGGCCTGCTTCACCGAGGACGCGACGATTCACTTCGCCGATTTGCCGGAAATGCGCGGACATGCGGAAATCGTCCAATACTTCGCCGCCCGCTTCGCACGCGCCCAGAATTTCCGGCGCACCCGCAAGTTGCGCGCGCTGATGGGCAATACATTGGCCAGCACCTGGGACGCCACCTGGACCGACGCCCAGACCGGCAAGGACATGGTCGCCCGAGGCACTGAAATCTGGACCCTGCGCGGTTCGAAAGTCGCCGTCTGGGACGCCACCTTCAATGTCCGTGAAAAAGACGGTCCGCCCATCACTCCCGTGACCTGACCATGATCGCGGCGATCAGCCTGATGCGGCGCCAGGACGCCATCGGCGTCAACTGTTTCCGGCGCCACTGGCTGGATGTCCACGGGCCCCTGGTCTGTGCCTTCCCGAAACTGCGGCGTTACGTGCAATGCCACACCGTCGATTCCGTCGCGTCGAACGAGGAAGGGCTGAGCCTGCGGGTCGATGGTTTTCCAGTCCTGTATTTCGATAACGACGCCGATCGTCTGGCGGCCCATCAGTCGCCGGAAATGGCCGCCTGTAACCTCGATTCGCGCCGGTTCGTTGGCGCCGTGTCGCGCGTCATCGCCGATGTCCAGGGCGATCTTCGCGCCAATTCGGGCCGGTTCAGCCTGTTGGAAATCTGGCCTGAAGGCGTCGAACCCGCCGCCCGTCCCGTGGTCTATCGTGTCCGGGAACAAGGCGCTGCGCCGAACAGTGTCATCCCGCATTTGCCGTTCGTCGTGGGCGCGTTGACGCAGACATGGTTCGACAGCCTGGTCGATCTGGAATGCGGCGCCGCCGCGATGGGCGATTCCATCTCCGCGCGCTTCGCCATCGAAGAACATTGGCTGCTCTGATACGACACGCCCACCCCAAAGGAGGAAACAAACATGAAAGTCGGATTTATCGGCGTCGGCACCATGGGCGCCGGCATGGCATCCAATCTGCAAAAAGGCGGCAACCAACTCGTCGTCAACGACCTCACCATGCAAGCTGCCTCACGTCACCTCGCCGCCGGCGCCTCCTGGGCCGCCACCCCCAAGGACGTTGCGGCGCAGTGCGAGGTTATCTTCACCTCGCTGCCCACCCCCGCCGATGTGCGCGCGGTTGGCGGCGGTGAGAACGGCCTGGCCGCCGGTTTCAAGCCGGGGTCAGCCTGGTTCGACCTGTCCACCAACGCCGTCGATGTGGTGCGCGCCCTGCACGCCGAATTCGCCGCGAAAGGCGTCCATTTTCTCGACGCGCCGGTCAGCGGCGGACCATCGGGCGCCAACAGCGGCAAACTTGCGATCTGGGTCGGCGGCGATCGGGACATCTTCGATAAATACAAAGCCCAGTTGGAAGCGATGGGCGATCAGGCCCGTTATATCGGCCCGATCGGCGCCGGAACGATCGCCAAGCTCGTGCACAACGCGTCCTCCGCCGCCGTGAATGTCGTGCTGTCGGAATGCTTCACCATGGGCGTGAAAGCGGGCGTCGAGCCGCTCGCGCTGTTCGAAGCGATACGCCAGGGCGCCGCCGGACGCACGCGCCTGTTCGACCGCATGCAAAAGCAGTTCCTTACGGGCGTCTACGATCCGCCCGATTTCGCGCTGCGCCTGCTGCACAAGGACGTCTCTTTGGCCTGCCAGCTCGGGCGCGAGGTCAGCGTGCCCATGCGCCTGACCAATCTTGCGCACCAGGAATTGACCGAGGCGATGAACCGCGGCTGGGAAAAGCGCGATTCCCGCGTCGGGGCGCTGCTGCAACAAGAACGCGCGGGAATCCCGCCAATCGCCATCGATCCCGCGCGGATCAAGGCGTCCATGGAAGCCAACCCGTAAAACAGGAGATTTTTCGACATGCAAATTGGCGCCCTTGTGCCGTTTGGCGATATTGGCGGCGATCCGGATACCGTGCGCGACTATGCGCAAGGTCTGGAAGCCGCAGGCTATGAATTTCTGGAGGCGCCCGATCACGTACTGGGCGCCAATGCGTCGTCGCGCCCGGACTGGGAAGCCGGACGCAACACGTCGGAAGACCTGTTCCACGATCCCTTCGTGCTGCTGAGCTATGTTGCCGGCGTGGCGCCGAAACTCGGCTGTTCCACTGGCGTTCTGATCGTCGCCCAACGCCAGACTGCCCTGGTGGCCAAACAGGCCGCATGTCTGGATGTTCTGACTCGTGGGAAATTCCGTCTGGGCGTCGGCGTTGGCTGGAACGAGGTCGAATTCGTCGGTCTGAATGAAAATTTCAAAAACCGCGGCCGCCGGTCGGAAGAACAGGTCCAGGTGATGCAAGCCCTGTGGAAACAGGATCATGTCACCTTCAAGGGCAAGTACCATACAATCGACGACGCGGGCATCAACCCGCGTCCGGCGTCCGGCCGCGTTCCCGTCTGGTACGGCGGCCATCACGAAAACACCCTGCCGCGCATCGCCAAATGGGGCGACGGCTGGATGCCCAACGCCTATCCGCCCAACCAGAGCGCCGTCGATATCTTCAACAAATTGCGCCGAATGGTAGAAGCCGAGGGGCGCGACCCGGCCTCCGTCGGGATCGAGGTCTGGACCTCCTGCGGCGCCGGTTCCGAAAACGATTGGCGCAAAGAGGCCGCGTTCTGGCAGGCGCTTGGCGTCACCCATCTTTGCCTGACAACGACCTTCCACCGGCGCCACCATCACCGCATCGCCGGCAAAACCCTGAGCGATCACCTCGCGGCGGCGAAACGCTACCGCGACGCGGTCGTCGATTTTCTGTGAAAAGGACAAGCAACATGCAACTCGGCGCTTCTCTCCCGGTCGGCGACATCGGCACCGGGGGGCCGGTCGTCAAGGATTACGCGCAAACCCTGGAAGGCATGGGTTTCGATTACATCCAGGCGCCCGACCACGTACTGGGCGGCAACCCCTCTGGGCATAAGGACAAAGCGCGCGTCGGCACCTCTGTCACCGCGTATCACGATCCGTTCGTGCTGTTCAGCTTCATCGCGGGCTGCACGGACAAGATCGGCTTCGCGCCGGGCGTGTTGATCCTGGCGCAACGTCAGGCCACTTTGGTCGCGAAACAAGCCGCCAGCCTCGACGAACTCTCTGGCGGACGCCTGCGTCTGGGCGTTGGCGTGGGCTGGAACGAACTGGAATTCACCGGACTGAACGAGAATTTCAAAAATCGCGGCAAACGCTCGGAAGAGCAGGTCCAGGTGATGCAGGCGCTATGGGCCAACGAACATGTGAACTTCACGGGAAAATACCACACGATCGACGATTCCGGGATCAACCCGCGTCCGAAATCCGGCCGTGTTCCCGTATGGTTCGGCGGTCATGTCGATGCCACTTTGGAACGCACCGCGAAATGGGGCGATGGCTGGATGCCCTTGGCTTACCCTGCCGACGACACCGCGCTGAAGGCCTTCGAAAAGCTGCGCGGCTTGATCCTCGCCGCTGGCCGCAAACCGGAGGATGTGGGGATCGAGGTATGGATGTCTCTGGGCGCCAACAATCCCGACGAATGGCGCAAGGATTTTTCGTTCTGGAAGAATGCCGGGGTGACGCATGTGACCGCGCATACAACTTATGCGACGGGGCATCACAAGCGGATCGCGGGTAAAACATCGGCGGATCATCTTGCGGCAATTAAGAGCTTTCAGGACGCGGTGAAGGATCTGGTCTGACCGCTTTTTCCCCGTCCCCGGGCTTGTCCCGGGGAAGGGGACACGAACCGGGCAAAGCACATATTGGCGCCGTTTGGCGCCAATATGTCACTTGACGCCAAACGGCGGGCATCCCACATTCAGACCAACCTCTTGGAAGCCAGAGCGCATGTCCGCCGCGCGCAATGTTGCTGCCCCACCCATCGCTGCTCGCCACGCGGAGGCCGCCGCCATGTTGCGGGCCGTGCTCAATCTGTTCAGCCGCTGGCAACTGACCCCGGCCGAGGCGCGCATCCTCCTTGGCGATCCCTCTGAGCGAACGTTTCAACGCTGGCGGAAGGGCGAGATCGCGAGTCTCCCCAGCGACACGATTTTCCGTCTGGGTACCCTACTTGGGATTCATAAAGCCCTGCGATACATGTTTGCGGATTCCGCCCGTGGTTATGCCTGGGTTCGCGCGCCCAACCTGGCCTTCGGCGGACACAGTGCGCTGGACAGGATGCTGCAAGGCGCACCGACCAATCTCGCGGCTGTCCGCGCGTATCTCGACGCGGAGCGTGGCGGCTGGTAAATCCGCTCCAGATCGAACATTGGCCGGTCTCTCACCGGATCATTCGGTCGATTTATCCGCCGGTCGATCTGTTCGAGGACATCGCCCCACCCGAAGATTGGGACCTGCTCGCGGCGGCGGAGGCACGGACAAATCCGCGTGTGCTCGACGCGATCGGCGATCTGAGCCTGGTCCCGGTGCACCGCCGGGTCAGCGGTCCCACCGCGTCTCTGGCGATGGCGGCTTTTACCCATGTGTCTCTGGACCGGCCAGGGCGTTTCTCGGACGGATCGTACGGCGTTTGGTATTGCGGCGACCGGTTCGAAGTTGCGTTGGCGGAAACCGCGCATCATTTCGAACGCTTTATGCGCGCGACCGGTGAGCTGCCGGGTAGCGCGGATTACCGGGAATTGGTTTGCGTCGTGCATGGCGCTGCCGCCGATGGTTCGAACCTGTCACTGCTCGATCCGGACGACTGGAACCCGGGTCAAAGGTTTGGACGGGAAGCGCGGCGGGCCGGCGCGGATGGCGTGCTGTATCCCAGCGTCAGATATCCGGCCGGGACGGCGCTGGCCTTGTTCTGGCCCGATTGTCTCGAACTGCCAATAATCCAGGCGCGCCAGTTCCGGTATGGCTGGGACGGACGCCGGATGCACCGGTATCTGGTGCATGGCGCCCGCGCATGGACAGCGTTTCCCTGACCCATTCGCGGGGAAACGGGTTCAGGCCGCGATCAGGCGAAAATCTCGCCCAACCGCTCGATCGACGCCAAAGTCCGCTCGATTGGCAGGCCTGGCCACTGGCAGCGCATGATGAAGTGGTTCACGCCAAGCAACTCGGCGTAACGCGCGATTTCCTCCTTCACCGACACTTTGTCGCCGATGATGAATTTATCCTTCGCGAAGGCCGGGAAATTGTTGACATCCAGCGTGCGCCGCCCTTCCAGGCCCCAGGCCGCGTAGGCGTTGTATTTATATTGCAGCGGCACGCGGCATTCTTCCATCGCCGTCGCGTGGTTGTCGCCGACGTAACATTCGACCGTGATCGGGAAATCCGTCGCCGTCCGCCCATATTCCGCCAACGCCGCGCGGTAGGTTTTCATCAGAGGAATGGTTTTCTCAAGCCCGCTGCTGTTGACGATCAACCACGCATCGCCGATGCGCGCGGCGCGCTTCACCGACACATCCGCCTGACCCGCGATATACAGCGGCGGCCCCCCCGCGCGCACCGGCTTCACGCCGATCCCCGCGTCGTTGACGGTGTAGAACCGCCCTTGATGCGTTACCTTCTCTTCGGTCCACAGGCGCTTCATCAGCGCGATGCCTTCGTTGAACCGCGGCGCCCGTTCCGCCAGCGGAATGCCGAACGCGTCGAATTCCGGCTGGCGATAGCCCAATCCGAGGCCAAGGATGTAGTTCCCTCCGGTGAGAACGTCCATCGTCGCGGCTTCCTCGGCCACATGCATCGGGTTTTGCGGCGGAAGGATAAGAATATTCGGCCCGATTGTCATGCCTTCCGCGTGCGCCGCGAGATAGCCCATGGTGGGAACGATCGCCAGCATCTGCATCGGGTTGGTCAGCCAATGATGCGGAAACCACAGCGACGAAAACCCGGCGTTGCGCGCGGCGCGCACCTGATGCACCATCTCTGGCA
>JAYWAX010000528.1:0-3594 GCA_043782125.1 Acetobacteraceae bacterium
CTTCTGCTCCTCGACGATCAGGCCAAGGCTTTCGACCTGACCGCCACCCAGAAGCGTCGCGGGCTTGCGCATGCGCAGCGGCAGGATGACCTGGTGGACAACCACCAGGCCGATCGCGGCGGCAAGTCCCACCGCTTCCTCCAACCGCGCATCGGCCGCCCTGGTCTGCTCAGAGCCCCCCATATCCTGTTCCCTGGGCCGCTCCCTCGTGCGTTCCCAGGGCAGGACAACGGCGGCGCGGGTCGGGCCCGCGCCGTGGTTCATTGGGGCACTGGGCCCGCGCCGGTCGACGATATCCAGTGGGTCAATCTCCTCCCATCGCGGCGCTCAGTTCGCGCGCCGGCATCTGGGTGGCCGGAGCGCCCGTCTCAACCTTCGTCGCGTCGAAGAGCTGGATCGGGGCGCCTGGCATGACGGTGCTGATCGCGTGCTTGTAAACCAGCTGGGTGTGTCCGTCGCGCCGCAGAAGAACGGAAAAATTGTCGAACCAGGTAATGATCCCCTGGAGTTTGACTCCGTTCACCAGAAACACCGTCACCGGTGTCTTGCTTTTCCGCACGTGGTTCAGAAACACGTCCTGAACGTTCTGTGCCTTTTCAGTGGCCATTTTCATGGTCCTTTTGTGTTCGCCGCGTGTCGCGGCGAGAGTTGAGAGGTGCCTTTTCTTATAACGCCCGGCTGGCCCTGGCGGGGCCGCCAACATACCCACGCTAACAGCGTGGCGCGATCACGCCAAGCTTTTCAGCCACGCCGCCAGGTCATGGGCGGAATGCACATGGAGATCGGGTGCCGCATGTTCAACACCGCCATCGTGCGCGGCATCGCCCACCAGCACCGCCGTCACCCCCGCCGCCTTTGCCGCGATCATGTCGAGCGCCGTGTCGCCCAGATACCAGACGGATCGATCCGGGGTCCGGCCCATTTGTTCCAGCGCCAGCAGAATCGGCGCCGGGTCGGGCTTGTCGTTGGCCGCGTCGCCCGCGCCGACGACGGGGCCGAAATGGTCGCGCCAGCCAAGATGATCCACTTCCGCGCGCAGGAACTTGCCGGCCTTGTTCGACACGACGCCCATCGGCCAGGGTGCGCCCGCGATCAGCGCCGCCATCGCGCCGGGCATCGGGGTCACATGCGCCAGATGCTGGCCGTGGAATGTGTCGTAGAAGATGTCCCGTGCGCGCTCCCACGACTCGCCGAACATGACCGGGAAGCTTTCTTTCAGCGACACCCGGACCCGGTTCTTGGTGTCTTCCACCGTCCAGAGCGGTTTGTCATAGGCCGCGAAGGCCGCGTTCAGCGCCGCCGCAATCGCCGCCCACCCATCGACGAGCGTGTTGTCCCAATCGAACAGCAGCGCGGCGGGTCTGACCGAAGGCGGCGGGGGCTTGACCGAAGGTGGCGCGGTCATGCCGGCCCGCGAGTCATGCGGTGCAACAAAAACGCATGCACGCAAATCCCGATCCAGGCTTCGAACGACAAATTGTGCGCGTTATTGCCCGGGGCGAAACGATCGATATAAGCCTTCAACAATCCGTTCATTGTCACCTCGACCGTACCACTCGGCTTGTTGGGTTCTTCCGGGACCACCCATAACAGCGTGTTCGGGGTCTTGGTGTTCAGCGCCATGAACAACGGCAAAACCTGCGACTCCTGGATTGGCGAACCGCTTTTGAACACGAAGATTTTCTCGCCCGCTTCCAGTTCTTCGAGAAATTTCCGGCGCAGGAACTTCAGGCGGGTCGATTCCTGGCGCGCCATCAATTCCGGGGTCCGTTCGCCTTCGTAAATGAACGTATGATAAACGAGACCGTATTTTCGCTCGTATATCATGAACTCCCGCTTTTCGCCGTCGCCTTCCAGCTTTGGAACGATATCCGCCGGGTCGCCAATCCCATCGAATTCCCGCTCTATCCCGCGGATGACGTCGTGCGAGAACGAACCGGAAAACCGCAGCAGTCCCATGGGTTCTGTATCGCAACGTCTTTGAAACAGGCCGAATTCGCAGTTATCGCCGAGGCTTTCGAACCGAGCGGCGAGGTCCGGAACTGTCAGACCGGTTCGCGCCATCACCCATTCCTTCACGTCCATACTTGGATGTGTCGCGAATCCCGAGCTTATCTCTCCGCCAAGGCTCAATCCCACCGGCAGTGGAAACCCTGCGAACATGCCCGTTGGAATGGCGCGAATTTTGACGTCCGACACCGAGAATGCGAGTTCGCGGTCGTCGCCGCTGGCGGAGATATCCTTGGGGCGTGTGGCGTCGGGATGCAGCAGCGTCACCAGGGTCCGGTCGTGCCGCCTGACCAGTCCGGCGGGAATACGCCAGGCCAGGACCGTGGGGCGCGACAGGGTTGCGGTGCCGATAATCGTTTCGTCGATAGAGATAACCAGCCGTTGCGTACGCAAAACGCCGGCCACCACGAAGGGTGTCACATTCAAAGTCAGGACATATTCGCGGGCTTCGGCGCCAAGTGGCAGAAGTAAGTGGCTTTCCTGCCCGACGGCCCAGGTAAACGTTTCTTCGGCGCGCGCCCAGCCACCGCCGAGATAGCCAAGGCTGTTGCCGGAGGAGCCGAAAGCGATGTTCAGTTCGAAGGCTGCGGGCATGGCGTCACCCGCCACCTATTTTCGGAATAAGAACGATTTCACTGCCGGGTTTCAGTTCCACGCCGTAAGCATCCTGGAAGATTTCCCCGTCCACCGCGATCGCCATTCCTTCTTCGACCTGAAAGCCCAGGCCGGGGAATTTTTGTTCCAGCTCAAGAATGAGCCGGCGAAAGGTCGTGGCCTCGACGTCGAACTCGGTCCTGCCTCCGGTAAACCGGTGACAGGACCCGCCCGACGCGAGGATAACTTTAGGCAACGCTTGTTATTTACCGGCCGCGTTAATCGCCGCCAGCACCGTCGGGGGCGACATCGGCAGATGCGGCATCGACACGCCGATGGCGCGGCGAATGGCATTGCCGATAGCGGCCATTGGCGGAACGATCGGCACTTCGCCAACGCCACGGGCCCCGAAGGGATGGCGCGGGTTCGGCACTTCGACCAGCACGGCCTCGATCATCGGGACATCCGACATCACGGGGCAGCGGTAATCGAGGAAGCCCGGGTTCTCCAAATTGCCTTTGGCGCTGTAGATGTATTCCTCGTTCAGTGCCCAACCGATCCCCTGCACGGCGCCGCCCTGGATCTGGCCTTCGACGTAGCTGGGGTGGATGGCCTTGCCGACGTCCTGGACGGCGGTATAGCGCTCGATGGTGACGTGGCCGGTTTCCTTGTCCACGGACACATCGCAGATATGGGCCCCGAAGCCGGCGCCCGCGCCCTGTGCGTTGACCGAGACTTCCGCCGTCACGGGTCCGCCGGTGCGTCCCGCTTTCAGCGCGATGGCCGGCAGATCCAACGGTTCGAACGCGCCGGCGTTGGAGCCCGCCGGGTACGCCTTGCCGTCTTTCCACTCGACCGCGTCGGCCTGGATTTCCCAGATCATCGCGGCGCGCTTTTTCAGTTCGTCGACGACTTTCTCCGCCGCCTGCGTCACCGCCATGCCGGTGGCGAAGGTCACGCGCGACCCGCCGGTCAGGAAGGTGAAGCCGA
>JAYWAX010000529.1:0-9958 GCA_043782125.1 Acetobacteraceae bacterium
CACGGCGATACGTCGAACCGCATGGAACGCCGGGAAAAGGTCGCGGCCCTGTTCGAACGCGTCGGACTGCGCCCCCGGCTGATGGATTCGTATCCGCACGAATTTTCCGGCGGCCAGCGCCAGCGCATCGGTATCGCCCGCGCTTTGGCGCTTGGCCCCGAACTGATCGTCGGCGACGAACCGGTGTCCGCGCTGGATGTTTCGATCCAGGCACAGATCGTCAATTTGATGATGGACCTGCAAGAGGAGTTCAATCTTTCCTACCTGTTCGTCGCGCACGATCTGGCGGTGGTGGAACACATCAGCCATCGCGTGGCGGTCATGTATCTCGGCCGTATCGTCGAAATGACGGACAAAACGTCGCTGTTCGAAATGCCGTTACATCCGTATACCGAGGCCTTGCTGTCGGCCGCGCCGATCGCCCGGTCCGGCGCGCGCAACCGGCGGCGGATCATCCTCACCGGCGATGTGCCCAGTCCGATCAGCCCCCCGTCCGGCTGCCATTTTCATACGCGCTGCCCATACGCGACCGCGCGCTGCAAGGCCGAGGCGCCGGTGCTGCGGGAAATCATGCCCGGTCATGTCGCGGCCTGCCATCTGCACGACAACGGGGTGGCGTTTCCGCTGGGGCAGGCGGCGGCTTAACGCGCGGTCGTTTCAGGTTGCAGAGATCGTGCTCCGGCGTGTTTTGTTAGAGATCGTCATTCACGCTTCGTGACTGTTCGGCCGAGGGCGGTCGCGCGCCGGCGGGCAGCGGCGTTGTCAACCATCCGTTTTAAACCAACCGTCCGAACGATCGACCCATCGCGAGGTCCTCTCCGCGTCATGGCACGCACCCGAGCGGGCCATCGGGGACGGTACACCATTGCGAGAGTGGGCACGATGAACCGCGGACGGCGCCTCTCGTTCGATCGACGTACCGCGCCCGATGGCGCGATCGAGCCGTGCCATGACAAGGGGGAGAAGCCATGCCGAGAGTCAATCTTTCGAGCCCCTGGTATACCGCGCGACCAGCGCGTCCCAGACCGCGCGTAATTCGGCGGCCATCGGATCGTTGGACGGTTTCATCCGGACCGCCGTATGTACCAGCACGAGGTTGGCGGCGGGATCGACATAAATCGCCTGACCGTGAATGCCAAACAGCGCGAACTGGCGCCTGGCGCCGGGCAGGATCCAGGTCTGGTAGCCGTATCCCAAAAATCTTGCCGCCGTGCCCGGCCGCAAGAACGGCGCCTGCACCGTGGTCGCGTCCAGCACCCACTGCCGCGGCACGATCTGCCGCCCGTTCCAGGCGCCATCGCCCGCCAGCACCAGGCCAAGCCGCGCCCAGTCGCGCAGCACCGCGGTGACGCAGCAATAGGCGATTTCCTGCCCCGTGGCGTCCGTGGTCCAGGTCGAGTCCGCCTCGGCCCCCATCGGCTGCCACAGCCGCGTGCGCAGATATGCCGTCAGCGGCATCCCCGTCGCCGCCGTCAGCACAAGGCCCAGGATTTCGGTTTCGACCCCGGCGTAGTTGAACCGGGTGTCTGGCAGCGCCTCTCGCGTGTTGAACGCGGACACCGCCTGGACAGGTCCGGGACCGGAGCGGGCGAAGAGCAGGCGGTTAAGGCGCTGGTTGTCGCCGGGTGCGTCGTAAACCTCTTTGAACGCGACGCCGGACGCCATGTGCAGCAGCGCCCGGATCGGCGTTTTGCCGTATTCCGTCCCGGCCAGAGCGGGCACGTATTCGGCGGCGGTCTGGTCAATCGAGCGGATCGCGCCCTCGTCCACGGCGATTCCCACCAGCATGCCGACGATGGTTTTCGCCATGGACTGCGACAGCAGCCGGTCCCGGTCCGTGCGGCCGTATTGGTAGTGTTCGAACAGAATCCGCCCGCCGCGCGCAATCAGCAGCCCCGTCGCTGGCTGCCGCGCCAGGTAACCGGTCAGGTCCCGCTGCGTCCCGTCATGGGTATAGCTCAATGCCAGGGCCTCGGTCTCGTGCGGCAAGGCCGAGGGCACAGGGGCGCGCGCCGCGATCGAGTGCGGATATTTCTCGCTGAAATGGCTGTAGTGGCCGACCATGGAGAATTGCGGCACCGGTACGGCGCGCGATCCGGCCGGGTAGCCCTCGCTTGCGCCATAGGCTGCGGCATCGGGGCCGCCATCGGAGAATACAGGACCTGAGGGCGCGGGGCCGGCAAGAGCGGCTCCTGAAAGCGCGAGCCCAGGAAGAACGGGCCCCGGCTGAGCCCAGACCGGCCCCACGAAAGCGGCGAACAGCCAGAGGCCGCGAAGAATCGCGTGTCGCGTCAACGTTTCATTATCCTTTCCGGTCCATCATGCCGCGGATGGAGAACACAGCGTGAAAGCAGCTTTGGTCAAGGGTGGCGCCGCCCTCCTGCGGACCTATTACCGGCATGTGCCGATGACCTTCGGCAAACGGCGGGTCTGGCACAGCGTCGTGCGGCGTCTGGTCGCGCGCGGGCGCGGCCTGGATCTGGAGGCGCAAACCCGTTTCGGCGCCCGCATGCATGTGCGCTTTCCCGACACGATTCAGAGTTTTGTTTATTTCTTCGGCGTCTGGGAACCCGCGATCACCGCCTATCTTGTGCGGACGCTGCGCCGCGGCGATCTCGTCGTCGATATTGGCGCCAATATCGGCTACGATACGCTGCTCGCCTCGCACATGGTTGGCCAATCCGGACACGTCCATGCCATCGAGGCGTCGCCGCACGTACACGGGCTGCTGGTCCGCAATCTCGCGCTGAACCGGGTGGCGAACGTCACCGCGCATCTGGTTGCCGCCTGCGCCACGGCGGGCGAGGTTCCAATCTTCCTCCATGACTCCAGCAATCTCGGTGGTACCACGATCGTTCCCGAGGTCGCCGCGCGCCGCGGCGCGATCCTTGAAGCCCGGGTGTCCGGGCTGCCTTTGCCCGCGATTGTACCGGAAGCGGATATTCTGCGCGCGCGCCTGATCAAGATCGACGTCGAGGGCGCCGAATGGCCCGCCGTTCAGGGTTTTGCGCATCTGCTGGCGCGGATGTCTCCGCGCACGGAACTACTGATCGAGGTCAGCGCGGAAGGTTTGCGCGATCACGGCACCTCGATCCCCTCCTTCCTGCGGTTGTTCCGCCAGGCTGGGTTCACCCCGTATGCGATCGGCAACCGGTATTCCGTCGATACCTATTTAACGCCGCGCCTCGCGCAGCCAGAGCGGTTGACGGACGAGGATTTCGACCAGTTGGACATCCTGTTTCGGCGCGAGACGTGAGCCGCGGCAGAGGCCGATACGGCGCGAGTCCGAGCTTGGCCCGCGATTACCGCCGCGCACGCGAAATGCGATGACGTGGCGTTGGCGGCAGGAAAGCGATCGCACTGCGGCGATGGTTGTTCCGCGCGGACAGGCCGCCCTGGATCGCCGCGCGCGTCAGCTTTGGATCGTCCATGTCGCGCCATCGACTGGCGGAGCAGGTTCGCACCCGCGCGGCGCGACGGGCCGGCCTCCGCCAATGATTCGTCCGGGGATCGCGCGCGGCGAAACCGGGCCCTGACCGAGTCATGACGGTTGTATTAACCGCTGGAACGATTGACCCATCGCGAGGTCCTCTCCCCGTCATGGCACGCCCCCGAGCGGGCCATCGGGGGCGGTAGGCCATTGCGAGAGTGGGCACGATAAACCGCGGAAAGCGCCTCTCATTCGATCGATGTGCCGCGCCATGACGACGAGGAGAAGCCGTGCCATGACGACGGGGAGAAGCCGCGCCGAGAGGCAATCGTTCGGAGGTCAGGTATTACACAACGGCCCGCCCGTCCGAATTCCAGTTCCGATCGCGCCACAAATGGCGTCAATAGTATTCCAGCTCCTGAATTTGCTTCCGTGCTTCGATCAACGGCCCGATCGCCCGGGTCAACTGATCCCGGGACACCGGTTTGACCAGGAACGACGTCGCCCCCGCCCGCATCGCGCGGTTGCGCGACAGCATATCGTCGAATGCAGTCAGGATGACGATCGGCACGCCATCGTAACCGGGCAACGCCCGGATCGCCCGGCACGCCTCCAGCCCGTCCATCCTGGGCATCCGCAAATCCAGCAAAACCAGAGTAGCCACTGTCTCCGCCGCCATCTCCACCGCCTCCGCCCCATCGGCGCACAGCCGCAGGATACGGCGGCGGCGCTCCAGCGTCGTCCGCAACAAACCTCGCATCATCGAGTCATTGTCGGCGACGATGACGGTCTCGTCGGGAATTTCCATCGGCATGGCGGTCTCTCTGGCATCGAAGTGGCCTCTGCGGCGCAGGCTATCCCAGCCGGGTTAACAGGGTGCTAATCTGGCGGGGAGGGAGATGAATTCATGTCCGGGGAAACGTTCGACACCGCCGCCTGGTTGCGCCGCATCGGCTATGCAGGTCCGTTGACGCCCACGCTGGCCGTACTGCGCGCCATCGCCGCCGCGCACAGCGCCACCATCCCGTTCGAAAACGTCGATGTGCTTCTGGGCCGCGTCCCCAGTCTGGACCTTGGGCCGTTGCAGGCCAAACTCGTCGGCGGCGGGCGCGGCGGCTATTGTTTCGAACTCAATGCCCTGCTCCGCGCCGGTCTTTTGTCGCTGGGGTTTTCCGTCACCGGCCTGATCGCGCGTGTCATTCGCGGCCAGGACGCCGAGGCCTCGGGTCCCGCGACCCACATGACATTGCGGGTCGATCTGCCCGAGGGGCCGTTTCTGGCCGATGTGGGTTTTGGGAACCAGACACCCACCGCGCCACTGTCGCTGCGCGCCGGGATCGAACAGAAAACACCGCACGAGGTCATGCGGCTGGTCGCGGCCGGCCAGGAACTGACTCTACAGGCGAAACTCGGGGACGGCTGGGAAAACATCTACCGGGTGTCGCCCCATGCCCCTTTGGACATCGACTACACCGTCGGAAACTGGTTCACCGCAACCCATCCCGCCAGCCCCTTCGTCAGCAACATGATCGTGGCCAGGCCTGGGCCGGACGGAGTCCGCAACACGCTGTTCAATGGCCGGCTGACCGTTCGCCGCCCGCCCGTCAGCGTGGCGCGGACGATGCTGGACGATCCCGTCACGATTGCCGCCACGCTGACGGAAATCTTTGGACTGACGCTGCCTGCAGCGGATCTGACGGCGGCCCTGGAAACGCTGGACCGCAAAGGCACGCGCGGCGCCGCCCATCCGTCTTTCGCTTAGCCCGCTGCGTCAGCCTCGCCGCTGCAAACGCGCCAACTGTCCCAGCAGGAACCGTCTGGGCAGGATCGGCGCGACGTGCGCCATCAGCCAACTCAGCGCGTCCGGAAACACGACCCGTTTGCCGCGGCGAAACCCGGCCCACCCGCGCTTCGCCACATGCCGCGCGGTCGCTTTCGGCGGCATGCGGAAAAGCCGCGTCGTGGCGGCGCCGGACCGTTCCAGGAAAGGCGTACGGACCGGCCCAGGGGCGAGGAGGGTGACGGCGACGCCGCGACCGCGGGTTTCGGCCCACAGGGCTTCGGAGAACGATCGAAGCCCGGCTTTGCTGGCGTAATACAACGCCATACCGGGACCGGGCATGAACCCGGCGACCGAACCAACGTTCAGAATCCCGCCCTGGCCCCGGCTCAGCATGCCCGGCAAGGCCATCAGCGCCAGCTCCACCGTCACCCGCAGGTTGAGGTCGAGGATGCGAAGTTGATCCGCGACCGCCAGTTCGGCCGCCGCGCCGACCAGTCCGGAACCGGCGTTATTGATAAGGAAATTGCAGACCAGGCCATGCTCTGTCAGTGCGGCGCCGATCGCTGCCACCGCGCCCGGTGCGGTGAGATCGAGTGCCAGCGTATACGCTTCGCGGACAGGCGGCGCGTGTTTGACGGCCCCATCCGTTTCAACGGCGCCCGGGTGCTCGCCGGCGCCGGCGCGTGCGATGGTCCCTGCGTGTTCGATGGTCCCTGCGCGTTCGATGCTCCCGGCGCGTGCGGTGGCCCCTTTGAGTTCAGTGGCTCCCATGAGTTCGGTGGCTCCCATGAGTTCGGTGGCCCCCCTGAGTTCGGCGGCCAAAGCGTCCAGCGCTGCGCCGTCGCGCGCGATCAAGAGCAACGGTATGCCTTCGCGGCCGGCTTCGCGCGCCAGTTCCAGGCCGATGCCGGACGATGCGCCGGTCACAAGGACGGCGGCACGTCCCCGCACAGGCCACGGGGCATTTGGTCCAAGGGCAGCAGGCCCAGGGACGTTTGGCCCGGGGATTGTCGGCATGGCGGCGGCCTCTTCACGTTGCGGACCTTGGCCGCTACTTTGGCCACGAAACGAGCCCTTTTCGCAGAACGCTCGGGAGGGGAGAAGGGCCATGAAGGGACGCCGCATTGGGCTGTCCGCGCCGCGCCGCCTGATCGTCGAGCATTGCCGGCTGGCTCTGGGCGTGCCGCGCGGGGCGTTGGTTGGTACGCTGGACCTCGCGCCGTTGGCTGCGGCGCGCGCGGCGGCGCCAGTCCGCCCGCCCTGGACCGCGATCTTCGCCAAGGCGCAGGCGCTTGCGGCGCTGGATGTTCCGGAACTGCGGCGCATCTACGTCAAACTACCGTGGCCGCATCTGTACGAACTCCCATCCAGCGTCGCCGCCATCGTCGTCGAGCGCGACGTGGGCGGCGAGCCCGCCTTGTTTTACGCCCGCGCGAAATCGCCGGAGACCATGCCGTTGCTGGATATCGGCGCCCGCATCCAGGCCGCGAAAACCGCGCCGCTGTCCGAACTGCGAGAATTCCGCCTGGCGCTGGCGATTGCGCGTCTGCCCATGCCGCTGGCGCGCTTGCTGATTTGGATGGGGCGGAACCTTGGCCGCCAGGCGCCGAACCGGTTCGGCACGTTCGGCGTGTCCACGGCGGGCGGTACCGGAATTACGTTCACCATCGCCGTGTCGCACTGGACCAGTTTTCTCACCTATGGCCCGATCGGGGCGGACGGACGGGTGGAAACGCATCTGACGTTCGATCATCGGGCGATGGACGGCGGTCATGCCGCTGCGGCATTCGCGGCTCTGCGCGTTGCCCTTCTGGGGCCGGTGCTCGACGAATTGCGCGCGCTGGGTCAGGCACGGGCGGCCGAGCGGAGGTAAGAGAAGCCTGGGGCGCTGCCCGGTACAGATCCGGCAACACCCCAGGGCCTCACTCGCTCAGGCGAATGCTTTCGCCAGCGCGGCGCCGCCCATGGCGATGCCGGAGTCATCGATGCCGTGCCCCAGGTTGGGAATGTACAGCGACTCGACCGGCACACCCGCTGCTTGCAGGACGGTCTCGGCATCCCGGGATCGGTGGACAGGAACCTGCCCGTCGGCTTCGCCGTGGACCAGCAGCACGGGCGCACGGTTTTTGCGTTCGGCTTCGAAGGTTTCCGGCGCGATCAATGCGCCGGAAAACGCCAGGATAGCGCGCGGCGCGACGGGCCGGCGCAGGCCGGTGTACAGCACGGTCATCGCACCTTGGCTGAACCCCATCAGCGCATAGGCATCGAGCGGCAGGTTCAGGCGAGCCAGTTCCGCGTCGAGGAACGCGTTCAGAAACCCCGCGGCGCGACGGGCGCCATCTGCCATGACTTCGGGCCGGCGATCGCTGACCGCCCACCACTGGCGGCCAAAGCCGGAGTAATGGGTTTCCGGCGCATTGACCGAGGAAAACAGCGCATCCGGGCATGAGCCGGCCCAAGAGGGCGCAAGGTCGATCAGATCGTAGGCATCGGCGCCAAGACCGTGGCACAGGACCACGAGTTGTTTCGGCGTGCCTTTCGAGGCGGGGCCCCAGTGAACGGCCTCCAGCATATCCGGCATATCGCGCTCCCTTTTTTCCTGGAATGGGAGTAGTCCGGGGATGGCCGCCATGTCCATCGTCACGCGTTTTGCGCCCAGTCCGACGGGGTATTTGCATTTGGGGCACGCGTTCTCTGCGTGGACCGCGTGGCGGCGCGCGCGGGCGGCGGGCGGGCGGTTTTTGCTGCGGCTGGAAGATATCGACCCGGGGCGTTGCCGTCCGGAATACGCCGATGCGGTGCGCCAGGACCTGGCGTGGCTCGGGTTGGACTGGGATGGACCGGTGCGGGTTCAGTCGGATCACATGGAAGAGTACGCGGCGGTGCTGGCGGCGCTGCGGGACAGAGGCCTGACCTACCCCTGCTTCTGTTCGCGCGCAGATATTCAGCGTCAGACCTTGGCCGCAGCGCCGCATGGACCCGGCGGAGAGCCTTTATATCCCGGCACCTGCCGCGACCTTCCGGACAGCGTCCGGGCCGCCCGAGCGGATGAACCGCATGCCCTGCGGCTGCACATGGCCCGCGCCGTGGTGAACGGCCTGACCTTCCGGGAGGAGGCGGACGGCATTGTCCAGGCCGATCCGGCGCAGTTTGGCGACGTGGCGATCGCGCGCAAGGAGACTCCCTCCAGCTATCATCTCTGCGTCACGCACGACGACGCGTTGCAGGGCGTTACGCTGGTCACGCGGGGGGACGATCTGAAGGACGCGACTCACTTGCACCGGCTGCTCCAGGCGCTGCTGGGATGGCCGGTTCCGGACTACGCGCACCATGGTTTGCTGACCGGCGCGGACGGAAAACGCCTGGCCAAACGTGAAAAATCGGTAACATTACGGGCAATGCGGGCGGGCGGCGCGACGGCCGCGGCGGTGTTGCGGCGGTTGGAAACGGGTCTGAACGGGCTGAGTCAGGAACCGGACGCTGGTCTCGAAAAATAGGCAGACCGACCTAAAATAAGGAACAAAACAGGCGATCGCTTCCGGCCGGGCCACCGAATTGTCCCGGCGAGGGCGGCCGCGTGGACGATCAGGGTCTGACGGCCACCATACAAAGGTACGCCCACGCAAACGGCGAACGTTAATTTTTGTCCGATTATTTGAACAAATTTCAGGAAAGAACGGAATTGACCCGCCCGATTCGGGGTTTCGACACGCCTTCGGAGTCCCGCGGGACCGGCGGGCCGCCGAGGGAGACGGCGAAGCGGGCCGGCCTTCCCGCCGGCTGAATTTATTCCGTCCAAAATAAAAAAAACTCGAGGGAACAATTCCACGCGCTGGCTCGTCCCTCACCCCGACGACAGATTCACCAGCGCGGGAGCAGGTCGGTTCGCCGACATCCCCCCGCCGCGACCCGGAGAACCATGCCCATGACCGCCTTCCCGACAACGATCAAAAGCTTCGCGACCGAAGATGGCGCCATCGCCGTGCTGGACGCATTCGCGGGCTTCGCGGGTGATCCCGCGTCGTTCGCCATCGTGGATTTTCCAATGATTCTGCCCGCGGGCGTGACCTACGTTGGCACAACGCACAGCTTCGCGCTCGATCCGTCGGACCCGGTTTTTCAGGGCCTCGCGCAAGGGCAGCAGACCGATGTGATCGTGGATTACACGGTGTCCGACGGAATCTCCGCCGTGACGGTGTCGGCGGTCTTCACGGTGACCGGGGTCAACGACAGTCCGGTGGTGACCGAAGCCGCGATCGTGGGTGCCACGGAGGGAACGGGCATCGCCGTGCTGGACCGGACGGCGCTGCTGGCACACGCGTCCGACGTGGACGCGGGCGACAAGTTGGACATCGTCGTCAATGCGGCCGATTTGCCAGCCGGCGTGATTTACAATCACACGCCGGGCGCGGTCATCGTCACCAACATCCCAGCCCAGAGTTACTATGGGTTCAACATTCCGGGCGGCGCTTTCGTCACCACGGTCCTGCCGACCGACACGCTGACGCTCGACACGTCCAACCCAGCCTATGACCACCTGGCTCTGGGCCAAACCCAGGACGTGGTTGTCGGTTATGGCGTGACCGACGGCATCGCGACGACTCCGGCGCAGGCGATCTTCCGCGTGACCGGCGCGAACGACGCCCCCGTGGTGACGGGACCGGCCACCGGCGCGGCGATTGAAGGCGGGGTTCCCGCCACCATCGACGCCCTGGCCCATGCGACCGACGCCGATGACGGCACGA
>JAYWAX010000530.1:0-9951 GCA_043782125.1 Acetobacteraceae bacterium
TTTCCGTCTCGCCGTCCGGGTTGGTCGCGTGAGGCGCGCTGCAAGGCGCGTCCCAGAGGAATGGCCGTCCCGCGTCTTCGTGGCGCGGACAGAACCCGGCTTACAGGCCGTCTGGCGCTTATACCAACCCGCAGAACGTTTGACCCATCGATATGCCCTCTCCCCGTCATGGCACGCCCCCGAGCGGGCCATCGGAAGCGGTACGCTATCGCGAGAGTGGCCACGATAAGCCGCGGAAAGCGCCTCCCGTCCGATTGCCGTGCCGCTCCCGATGGTCCGGTCGAGCCGAACCATGACGTGGTGGAGAGGCCATGCCGAGAGTCAAGCGTTCCGCCGGTTGGTATTACTCCGGCCCACCCGAACCGCAGGCGGCAGGCCGCGCCGCGTTACAACCTATAATAAAGGTATCCGCGACACCTGTTCCATCGGCGCGGGCAGCCGCGCGGCGGCCGCCCGGCCGCGTGCCGTCAATAACTGGCGGCGGCCGCGCCCAGCATATCTTGCACAGCGGCGAAAAACACCGGCAGCGCGAGTGTGAGGGTGGCGATAAGCATGCCGGCGATCAGTCCGTATTCGATGGAGGTGACGGCGCGGCGATCCAGGCACAGATGAAACAGACCGATCATGGTGAAAATCCTTTCGGGTCGATGAATGAGCGCGATTCGAAAAACGAATAATGACGTTATGACCTATTATTTGGATGTTCTCTGGTTACAAATTGGTTTCATTCGGACCCGCCCGCGCGCGCCGCGGCCGCTTCCGCGATCGTGGCGTTGGAACAGCGTTAATTCGTGAAGAACAAAGCGGGAATTCCATGGAATTCAACTGCCATCTTCTTGCCGGGACTCCGATTGGCTTCCTACAGCCTTAAAGCCAACCCGCCGCGCCACGCCTGAGTTTTTTCACGCGCGGACCCTTAACCACCCTTGCCGGGGGGTAAAAGCCCATGCTATCCCAAATCCACCCACGGTTTCCCAGTACCGGACAGTCCGGACCGTGGTTGTCCTGGCGTGGGTTACCCGGCGGAAACCCAGCCCTGACAGCGTCGATACCCTGCTTCTCTTCGCCCTCCGCCGACGTCGCGACCCATGCCAGGAGGTGGCCAGGCTCCCATGGCTTTGTTCAACGGAACGCACGTGCAGAACTTTGACGCGAAGGGCAGGGTCTCCGTCCCCGCCTCTTTCCGCGCCGTCTTGCGCGCCGGTATGGCCAACCAGGCCGCGCTTGGCGACGGGCCGGTGAGTCTGCCCATGGTCTTGCGTCCCTCCGACAAATTCCAATGCATCGAGGCGTTGACCGAAATTCGCCATATGGCGCTGGAGGCCGAACTCGACAAGCTCGATCCGCTCAGCGAGCAATACGATGCTCTCGCCACCGTCCTGTTCGCCGACGCCTGGCCGGTTGAAACCGACAAAGAGGGGCGGGTCATTGTCCCTGACTCCCTGTTGGCCTTCGCGGGTATTGCGCGCGCCGGCGCGGTTGCCTTCGTCGGCATCGGTCCGCGCTTCCAGATATGGCACCCCGGCCTGGTCCCGAACCGCAAGGCCGACGCCCGCGCAATCGTAAATAAAAACCGCGCGGGCCACCAGCCGGAGCCGGTGGCATGAGCGGCGCCCATATCCCCGTGATGCTGCCGGACGTGCTGGACACGCTCGCCCCGCGGGAGGGGTGTGTTTACCTGGACGCGACTTTTGGCGGCGGCGGCTATACGCGCGCCATTCTCGACCGCGCCCAATGCCGGGTCTGGGCTATCGATCGCGACGAAACTGCCATCGCCCGCGGCGCTTCCCTTGCCGCCCAATACCCGGGACGGTTGCACCTGCTGCAAGGCCGCTTCGGCGACATGCTCCCTTTGATGGCCCAGGCGGGGATCGCGCGGCTGGACGGCGTGGTATTCGACATCGGTGTGTCGTCGTTCCAGATCGACGACCCGGCGCGCGGGTTCTCGTTCCGCGGCGACGGTCCGTTAGATATGCGCATGGGACGGCATGGGCCGGACTCGTCCCCGACCGCCGCCGATCTGGTCAACACCATGCCTGAGCGCGACCTGGCCGATCTGCTTTACCAACTGGGCGAGGAGCGCGCGTCCCGCCGTGTGGCCCGTGCGATCGCCGCCGCCCGCGCCGAGGCACGGATCGAGACCACCGGACGCCTGGCCAGCATTATCCGGTCCGTCCTGCCGCGCGACAAATCCGGCAACGATCCCGCCACACGGTCGTTCCAGGCGCTGCGCATTTCCGTCAACGACGAACTCGGCGAAATCGAGCGCGGCCTGGCGCAGGCGGTGCGGCTGTTGGCACCCGGCGGACGGGTCGTCGTGGTGTCGTTCCATTCGCTGGAAGACCGCATCGTCAAGCGTTTCATGACCGAGGCTTCCGGACGCGCGCCGGCGCCGTCGCGGCACGATCCGCGAGGCCTGACGGATGCGCCGCCCGCGTTGTTCCGCTTGCTGACCCCGAAGGCGCTGCGCCCGCGCGCGGACGAAATCCTCGCCAACCCCCGCGCCCGCTCCGCCCGTTTGCGCGCCATCGAGTGTCTGGCGGTGCCGTCGTGAACCGCGCGCCTCTCGCCTTCGTTTCCTTCCGCGCCGTCAACCGCAGGGTGCAATCATGATCCGGCCCGTCACGGTGATCTGCTGGGTTCTGGCCCTGGGTTCGGGGCTCTACCTCTACCGCGCCAAGCACGAGGTCGAGCTGATGGACAAGCACATCGCGCAGATCGCGCGCGAGACGGACGCCCTGCGCGCCGAAAGCCGGCACATGTTGGACGAGTGGATCCGGCTGGGCGAGCCGGAGCAGTTGCACAAATACTCCGATCAGTATCTTGGCCTGAAAACGGTGGCGCCGGCGCAGTTCGTCCGGGTTACCGACCTTGCGGGCCGTCTGCCGCCGCCGCGCGCGTTGCCGGAGAGTCAGGTTGAGACGCAGGCTGTGCCTCGCCCAGGAGGGGTGGGTGGTCGAAGCGGGGCGGCGGATGTGGGGGTTGTGGATGCGGGCATAACGGGTGCCGGAACGACCGACGAGGCGGATCTGGATGAACTGCCGGTGCCGCCGGTGCCGCCGTCCGCACTGGCGTCTTCCAACCCCTTGCCCGCCCCGAGGATCGCCCCCGCCACTGTTGCTTCCCCTGCCTCCTCCCCTGCGGCTTCGCCCGAGGCAGCCCGCGTGGCCTCCTCCGCGACCGCGCCAGCCGCGCCGCCCGCCCCGGTGAAGCCGGCGGCGATGGCCGTTAATCAGCCGGACCCGCCCATGGCGCGGCCACGCGTCGCCGAGGAAACCCGTTCTCCGCCGCCGAGGCCGGTCGCCGTACGGGCGTCGGGACCCCGTCTGCCCCAGCCGGTTCAGGCTGGCGGGTTGCCGCCGTTGCAGGTGCAAGGCCAGGGTATTGGCGGTCCGCCCCCGGCGGCGGCCACTGGGCAGACCCGGGTTCAGGCTGCGGGAAGCGGCGCGGCCGATCCTCGGGTGGCCCGGGCCGATGGCCGCGGTGCCGGTCAGCCCGTCTCTGGTCAGCCCCCCACCGGTCAGCCTCCCACCGGTCAGCCCCCCGCCGGTCAACAACGCACGCCGGCCCAGGTCCAGGCGCAATCCCAGCCTCGGGCAACGGGAGGCGCACCAGTGGGAGGTGCGCCCGGAGAAGGCGTGCCCGCCGCCGGCTCGTTGCTTGGCATGTCCCGTGGCCCAGTTCCGCTGCCGCTACCGGCCCCAACGCCGGTCAGCGCCACATGGAACGGCGCCAACGGGTCTGGACGTTAAGGTGGTAAAATGACCGATCCCGGCCTGCCCCCCGATCCAAACCCCGCCCAGCCGCGGTCCCCCGCGATCTGGGCCGGGCTTGGCGCCCGTTTCAATCGGTTACGCATCCGCCGCGGCGCGCCGCCGAACGACGCGGTGCAGCGGATGGAGCATTTCCACGTCACCGCCGCGGAAAAACGCCGCCGCAAAGCCATGGATCGCAGCAGCGGCCGGCTGGTCATCGCTGCCGGCTGTTTCGCCGCGATGTTCGCCGTCGTCGGCGGGCGCATCGCCTGGGTTAGCGTCCTGCATCCAGTGCAGGCGAAGCTGGCGCCTAAAGTCATTCCGCCGATCGCGCACGGGCCGCTGAAACCGATCACCGACAGTGTCCTGCCCGGACAACGGGCGATGATCGTCGATCGCATGGGCCAGCCGCTGGCCATGTCGCAGCCGACACGCTCTGTCTTCGCCGATCCCTCGGCCATCGCCGATCCCGCCGATGTCGCGCGGAAACTGAAAACCGTGCTGCCGCGCCTGGACGTGCCACGCACGATCAAGCGCCTGACCGATCAGAGCAAACGGTTCGTTTACCTCGAACGTCAGATCACCCCGGACGAGGAAGCCCGGATCAACAATCTGGGCATCCCCAGCGTCGATTTCCGCCAGACCCAGCAGCGCCATTACCCCCTGGGCCGCGTCGCCGCGCACGTGATTGGCGGGGTCGATATCGACGAAAACGGGGTTGCGGGCGCCGAAATGGCGTTCGACAAGCAAATCCGCGAAACCGGCCAGCCGCTGCGCCTGTCCCTGGACATCCGCGTGCAGAATGTGGTGCGGGAGGAATTGCTCGCCGCGAAAGAGATGTTCGGCGCGATCGGCGCCGCCGGGATCGTCATGGACGTCAACACCGGCGAAGTCCTGGCGATGGTGTCGCTGCCCGATTACGACGCCAACGTGTTCCGGACCGCGGGCACCGAGGAACGGTTCAACCGCGCCATCACCGGCACCTACGAACCCGGCAGCACGTTCAAGATCCAGACGCTGTCGATGGGGCTGGATTCCGGCGCCGTCCACATCTGGGATTCGTTCGACGCCGCCAACGTCATTCAGATCGGCCGCTTCACGATCACCGATTTCGAAGGCAAGCACCGCGCTTTGACTCTCCCGGAAGTGCTTGCCTATTCGTCCAACCTCGGCGCCGCCCGCATCGCCCGCATCGTCGGCGGCGAGCGCCAGCGGACGTGGATGCGGAACATGGGCATGTTCCAGCGCGTGCCGATCGAACTGAAGGAGGCCTCGCGCCCGATCGTCCGCTCCGATGCCACCTGGGGCGAGGCGGTGAATTACACCGTGGGCTTCGGCCATGGCATCTCGGTCACACCGCTGCACGTTGTCGCGGGCACGGCGGCGGTGGCGAATGGCGGCGTGCTGATGCGGCCCACCATCCTGGGGCTGGAACCGGGCGCCGCGCCGGACGGCACCCGCGTGATGAAACAGGGCACCTCGGACATCATGCGCCGGCTGATGCGTCTGGTCGTGACCAGCGGCTTCGGCAAGAAGGCCGAAGTGCCGGGTTATTACCCGGGCGGAAAGACCGGCACGGCCGAGAAAAACAGCGGCCACGGTTACAAGAAACATGCCAACGTTTCCGCCTTCATGAGCGTGTTTCCCATGCAGGCGCCGCGCTATGCGGTTTACATGATGCTGGACGAGCCGCACGGCACCGCCGCCACCGGCGGATATTCCACCGCCGGTCAGGTCGCGGCGCCCGCCGCCGGCAAGGTCATTTCCCGGATCGGCCCGATCCTTGGGTTGATGCCGGATATCCAGAACATGGCGGCGATCGATCAGGCGCTGTTCATCCCGATGCAACCCGCGCGCGGTCTTAACCTGGGACCGATCCGGGTTATCGAGCCCCGGCCAGAAAGCGCCGCCCAACCGAAAATCGTGCCCGCCCGCATCCCCCCCGGGCCGCCGCAACCCGACCTTATGCGTAAAACCCAGGCCGAGCCTCCGGAACCTCCCGCGAGACGCCCGGTGGTGGCTGTTTCCTCGGCGTCGCCCCTTGCTGCTCACTGACATCTTCCGCCAGATTCTGGCCTTGCCCGGCAACTACCGGCCGTTGCCCAGAGCGGTGGCGGGGTTGGATATCCGGCGGATTGAGGCCGATAGCCGGCGGGTCAGGCCGGGGGATTTGTTTGTCGCAGTCAGCGGCACGGTCGTGGATGGGCGCCATTACATCGCGGACGCCGTGGCGAACGGCGCTGTCGCCGTGCTGGCGCCGCCCGGCACGCATTGGCCGGCGGATGTGCCGCCGCGGGTGCTGCTGATCGACCCCGAGCCACGCCGCCTGATGGCCCAGATTGCCGCGGTGCTGGCGCGGGTCCGCCCGGAAACCGTGGTCGCGGTCACCGGCACCAACGGCAAGACCAGCACGGTCGAGTTCCTGCGCCAGTTCTGGACGCTCGACGGGCGTCAGGCGGCCAGTATCGGGACCCTGGGAACCATCGCGCCGGGGTACCCGCCGGGTCCGGGACTGACCACGCCGGATCCGGTTAGCCTCGCGCAGACCTTGGCGGATTTCGCGCGTCACGGGATCCAGCATGTGGCGATGGAGGCCTCGTCGCACGGGCTGGATCAGTACCGGCTGGACGGGGTGCGGCTGGCGGCGGCCGGGTTCACCAATCTAACCCGCGACCACCTGGATTATCACATGACCATGGCGTCGTATCGCGCCGCCAAGCTGCGTCTGGCCGGCGCTTTGCTGCCGCCGCGTTCGCCTCTTGTCGCGCATGACGGCATGGATCCGGTCACGTTGGAAGCGCTGCGCTCCGCCGCGATCGCGCGCCGGCTGCATTTCCACACCGTGGGGGACAGCGGGTCGTTGTTCCGTCTGATTTCCGCCACACCGCGCCCCGACGGACAGGACCTGGTTCTGGAAATCGCCGGTGCCCGCCGCGACGTCCGGCTGAACCTGCCGGGACGTTTCCAGGCCGATAACATGTTGGTCGCCGCCGGTCTGGGATTCGTGCTCGGGTTGGAGACGATCCTCGATCTCGCCCCGGCTCTGACCGGGGTCCGGGGGCGGATGGAGCTGGCGGCGCGGCTTCCCAACGGGGCCGCCGCTTATGTCGATTACGCCCATACGCCGGACGCGTTGGAACGCCTGCTGGCGGCGTTGCGGCCGCACACGGAAGGCAAGCTGCATATCGTCTTCGGCGCTGGCGGCGACCGCGATCGCGGCAAGCGGCCGTTGATGGGCCAGGCGGCCGCGCGGTTCGCAGATCGCGTCATCGTCACCGACGACAACCCTCGCGGCGAGGCGCCCGAAGCGATCCGGGCCGAGGTCCTGAAGGGGTGTCCGGGCGCGCGCGAAATCGGGGATCGCGCCAAAGCCATCGCGGCGGCGTTGAACGATCTCGGGCCGGGCGACGTGCTCGCGGTGGCGGGGAAGGGGCATGAGCAAGGGCAGACCATCGCCGGGGTGGTGCATCCCTTCGACGACGTGTCGGCGATCCGCGCCCTGTTGGGGATCGTGCCGCCGGGAACGATGCCAACCCGGACACAGCCCACCGCGACGGAGCCGCCGTTAACACCGGCACCAGGGACACAGGCAAGGGGAACGGCCCCATGACCGCCGCCGAAACCTCCCTTTGGACCGCGGCGGAGTTGCAGGAAGCGACCGGCGGCGTCTTCGGCCAACCCTTTGCCGCCAGCGGGGTTTCGATCGACACGCGGACGATCGCGCCGGGCGATTTGTTCGTCGCGCTGGTCGGCGAAAACAGCGATGGCCACGCCCATGCCGCGCGTGCCATCGCGGCGGGCGCGGCGGGCGTCATGATCCATCGGCAGGCCGCCTCGGCTGGCGGGCAACTGGTTGTGGACGACACGCTCGCGGGCCTGACCCGTCTCGGCGCCTTTGCGCGCGCGCGCTTCGACGGCCGCGTGGTCGCGGTGACCGGCAGCGTCGGCAAGACAACGACAAAGGAAATGCTGCGCCTGGCGCTGTCCGCGTTCAGCCCCACCCATGCGGCGGTGGCGTCGTACAACAACCATTGGGGCGTGCCGCTGACCTTGGCGCGCATGCCGCGCGACGCCGAGTTCTGCGTGGCAGAGATCGGCATGAACCACGCCGGGGAAATCGCCCCGCTCGCCCGCCTTGCGCAACCGCATGTCGCCGCGATCGTGTCGGTCGAGGCCTCTCATATCGGCCATCTCGGCGGGATGGAGCAGATCGCGGAGGAAAAGGCCAGCATCGTCGCGGGCCTGGAGCCGGACGGGGTCGCGGTGCTGCCCGCTGACTCGCCGTGGTTCCCGCTGCTGCGCGAACGGGCGGGCGCGCACCGGGTGCTGTCGTTCGGCGTGGCGCCGGGGGCCGGGGCGCGGCTGCTGGACATCGCGCAGGACGCCGCCGGGTCCACTTTCCAGGCCGATATTCTGGGGCGGGGATTGCGGATGCGGCTGAACGCGCCCGGCCGCCACATGGTGTCGAATGCGCTCGCGGCGCTTGCCTGCGCCGCCGCTCTGGGCCTCGACATCGCCGTCGCGGCGGGGGCGTTGGAGGCCTTCGGAGCGCTGGCGGGCCGGGGCGCGCATCGCCGCCTGGTTTTGCCGGACGGCGCGGCGTTGCTGCTGGACGAAAGTTATAACGCCAACGGCGCTTCGATGCGGGCGGCGCTGGATGTGTTGCGGCTGCAACCCGCCACCCGCCGCATCGCCATTCTGGGCGACATGCTGGAACTCGGCGACGCCGGGCCCACGGAGCATGCCGCGCTGGCGGTGGACGCGGTGCGTGCCGCCGATCTGGTGTTTGCCTGCGGACCGCTGATGCGGACTCTGTACGACGCGCTGCCGGCCAACGCGCGCGGCGCTCACGCGACTGATTCCGCCGCCCTGGCGCCGTTGGTGGCGATGCAAATCGCAGCCGGGGACGCGATCCTTGTGAAGGGCAGCCTTGGCAGCCGGATGAAAACAATCGTCGAGGCGCTCGACGCCCTGACGGCCCAGGGAGGGCGTGCCCGATGATTTTCAATTTGTCGCGGATGATACCGGATCATTACGCACTGGTGAATCTGCTGCGCTATATCACGTTTCGCTCCGCCTGCGCCTGCCTGACGGCCCTGGTCGTCAGCTTCCTGCTGGGACCGGTGGTGATCCGCTGGTTGCGCAAGGTCCAGGGCCAGGGCCAGCCGATCCGCGAGGACGGCCCGGAACGCCATCTGATCGAGAAAAAGGGCACGCCCACCATGGGCGGCCTGCTGATCCTGGGTGCGCTGATTATTTCGACCTTGCTGTGGGCCGATCTGCGCAACGGCTATATCTGGGCCGTGCTGTTCGTGACCGTCGCCTATGGCGCCCTGGGCTTTTGGGACGACTATCTGAAAGTCGTGAGGCGCAATACCAAAGGCGTGAGCGGACGGATGAAACTGTTCGTGCAGGCGGGCGCGGGTTTGATCGCCGCGATCTGGCTGACCTGGCTGGCGCGCGATCCCTATGGCTCCGCGATTACCTTCCCGGTGTTCAAGGACCTGGTGCTGCAACTCGGCATGTTCTTCCCGATCTTCGGCATGCTGGTGATGATGGGCGCGTCCAACGCTGTGAACCTGACCGACGGGCTGGACGGCCTCGCCATCGTGCCGACGATCATCTGCGCCGGGGTCTTCGCGCTGATCGCCTACCTCGTCGGCAACAAAGAATTCGCGAATTACCTGCAACTGCACGGGATGCCCGGGGCGGGCGAGCTGGCGGTCTTCTGCTCCGCGCTGATCGGCGCGGGCCTCGGGTTTTTGTGGTTCAATGCGCCGCCCGCCGCCGTCTTCATGGGCGACATTGGCAGCCTGTCAATCGGCGGCGCGCTTGGCGCGGTGGCGGTGGCGACGAAGCATGAGATCGTGCTGTGTATTGTTGGCGGGCTGTTCGTCGTCGAAACGATATCGGTCATCGTTCAGGTGTTCTGGTATAAACGCACCGGCACGCGCGTATTCCTGATGGCCCCCTTGCACCATCATTTCGAAAAGAAGGGCTGGTCCGAACCGACCATCGTCATTCGTTTTTGGATCATTTCGATGATCCTGGCGCTGATCGGGCTCGCGACCCTGAAAATCCGATGAACCCCTTCCCCCCCACAATTTTCGCCGGAAAGCGGTTCGCCGTCACCGGTCTGGGCGCCAACGGCCTGCCCGCTGCGAACGCGCTGCGCGCCATGGGCGCCACGGTCGAG
>JAYWAX010000531.1:0-3587 GCA_043782125.1 Acetobacteraceae bacterium
TACGGATTGACCTAAGCCGGCATTGGGCTTTGGCCCCAACCGTCACGTCGAACCAAGGCCTGACCAGAACAGAATCGTCTGGCCGCCACCGCGTTCTTATCCCATGATGTTTGGCGATGCCGCCGCCACCCGATGCGCCAGAAAGCACGTATTATGACGCGAACGCCCAAGAGATAACCGAGGCGCGCGATGCCGGTGGCAGGGCGGGCCGGCGCCGCCACCGATAAACAGGCGCCGGTTGCAGCCCAGGAACATGGCGCGTACGGTCGTGGGAGAATAATTCCGCGAGGGAGCCAACCGTGCCAATCATCGACAGCCAGGTTCACGCCTACGAACGCAATCGGTCAGAGCGGCCATGGGCCGGGTTCCTGCACGGTCCGGATGAGGTCACGGGCGACGACATGGTCGCCGCCATGGATGCGGTGGGAGTCGATGGCGCGTTACTGGTCTCGCCGTTCGCGATGTATCGCTTCGACGGGCGCTATGCGTTGCAGGTTCACGCGAAGCATCCGGGACGGTTTGGCTTGATCAAGCCCGTCGATACCTCCGATCCCGCCGTTGGCGATGTCGTCGATGCCTGGGCTGCCACGCCGGGAACGGTCGGGGTGCGGATCATGATGAACCAGGACGTGTCGGAGGACCCGGCCGATCCGGGTATTAATCGCGTTCTGACCGCCGCCGCGCGGCACGGGATTCCCGTGAATATCCTGGCCTGGGGACGGCTGGAACAGGCGGGCCAGATGGCGGCGCGCAATCCCAACACGCGGATCGTCATCGACCACGTTGGCTTGCGCCAGCCCTTCGAACCGCCGGCGCCGCCCATGCCGTTCGCCGATTTGCCGAAACTCCTGGCTTTGGCCGCGCACGACAATATCGCGGTGAAGATTTCCGGCGCCTGCACGCTGTCGCACGAGCCCTTCCCGTACAAAGACATCTGGGATTCATTATTCCGGATATTCGACGCCTTCGGTTTCGGCCGCTGCCTGTGGGGCACAGACTGGACGCGGGCGGTGGGCGTGCTCAGTTACGCGCAGGGAGTCGATTCGTTCCGGGTCACGGACCGCCTGTCGGACACGGACCGCGCGGCGCTGATGGGCGGAAGTCTACAGGCGATCTACAACTGGGCTCCGTCGAAAGGGTAAGGAACAGGTCGGACAGCACCGATCTCGCGTGCTGTCCGACGTCATGCGCGGCGAGCCCCCCTCAATCCCGATCCAACCCCCCGCTCACATTCAACCGCTCCGCCGTCACATAATCCGGCGCATCCAACGCCAGCCAAACCACCATATCCGCCACCGTTTCCACGTCCGTCCGCCGTCCCACGGGGATCCGCGCCGTCCGCTCCGCCAGAAACGCGTCCACGTCCGTCCGGCCTTCGACGACCGCCAACTGCCGCTCGGTCACCCGTTGCATCGCCGTATCCATCATTCCCGGCGCAACGCTGTTCACACTGACACCGAACGGCGCCAAAGCCACCGCCGCCGCGCGCGTCACCGAATCCACCCCGGCCTTGCTCGCCGCGTAAGACAAATAATTCGGCAACGCCATGCGCGACGCCGGCGAGGTCACGTTCACGATCCGCCCAGTACCCATCGCCTTCATATGCCGCCCAGATGCCGCGCACATCAGCGCCACCGCCTTCAAATTCACCGCCAGAGTCCGGTCCCAGCTTGCTTCCGTCATCTCCAGAAACGCCTCGCCAATGCCGAAGCCCGCGTTGTTCACGACGATATCCAGCCCGCCCAACGCCGCGATCGCCTCTACGACAGCCAGTTCCGGAGACCCCGGCGCCGTCAAATCCATCGTCAGCGGCGTCACCAGCCCCGACCCCGCCTCATCCGCCGTCTCCTGCGCCGCCGTCCCATTGATATCCAATGCAACGACCGCGCAGCCGCGCCTGGCCAGGGCCAGCGCGATCGCCCGTCCCAGACCGCCGCCCGCGCCGGTCACCAAAGCCGCCGCGATCATTGCCCGTACACCCGGCGGGTTTCGACAGTCATGGGACGATCCTTTCGTTGCCCCGATCATACAGGCTGGCGCCCGCCGGGGCCATCGCGGTAGACAACCGGCATGCGCTATATTTCCACTCGCGGGCGCGCCCCCGCGCGCGATTTCGCCGGAGTCCTCCTCGCCGGCCTCGCCGAGGACGGCGGGCTGTTCATGCCCGAATCCTGGCCCCATTTCTCCGCCGCCGATTGGCGCGCCATGCGCGGCCTGTCGTACGCTCAACTCGCCGCGCGCGTCATGGCGCCCTTCGTCGGCGAATCGATCCCTTTCGCGAAGTTGTCCGCCATCTGCCAGGAGGCTTACGCCGGTTTCGGCCACCCCGCCGTCGCGCCGCTGGTCCAACTGGAAACGCATTTATTTGCGCAGGAACTGTTCCACGGCCCGACGCTCGCGTTCAAGGACATGGCGATGCAGGTCATGGGCCGCCTGTTCGACCACGTGCTGACCGAACGCGACACCCGCGTCACGATCGTCGGCGCGACCAGCGGCGACACCGGCTCTGCTGCCATCGAGGCCTGCGCGAACCGCGAACGCATCGACATCGTCATCCTGCACCCGCATGAACGCACCAGCATGGTGCAGCGGCGGCAGATGACCACCGTTCTGGCCCCGAACGTCGGCAACGTCGCCATCGAGGGCACGTTCGACGATTGTCAGGACCTGGTGAAGGCGCTGTTCGCCGATGTCCCATTTCGAACGGAGGTCGGCCTGTCCGCCGTGAACTCCATCAACTGGGCTCGCATCGCGGCGCAAATCCCCTATTACGTCGCCTCCGCCCTGGCATTGGGCGCACCGGATCGAGAAATTGCCTTTTCCGTCCCCACCGGCAATTTCGGCAATGTCCTGGCGGCCTGGGCCGCGCGGCGTATGGGGCTGCCGGTGGCGCGGCTGATCGTTGGTTCCAACCGGAACGACATTCTGGCGCGGTTTTTCGAAAAGAACGACATGTCGATGACGCCGGTGGAACCATCCTTGTCGCCGTCGATGGATATCCAGGTCAGTTCGAATTTCGAACGGTTATTGTTCGAAATTATGGACCGCGACCCCGCCGCGACCTCCGCCGCAATGCGCGGCTTTCGGGAAACCGGGCGGATGGCGGTGCCCGATACCGTCTGGCACCGGGTGCGCGGCGTGTTCCACGGCTTCCGCCTGGACGATGCGGGCACAGAGGCCGAAATCCGCCGCCTGCACACGGCCTGCGGCTACCTCGCCGACCCGCACACCGCCATCGGCATTGCCGCTGCCCGTGCCCATGCCCAGGGCCACGGCGTGCCGGTCGTGGCGATGGCGACGGCGCATCCCGCCAAGTTCCCCGATGCCATCGAAGCCGCGATCGGTGTCAGACCGGCCTTGCCGCCAAGAATGTCCGACCTGTTCGACCGGCCAGAGCAGTTCGCGATCCTGCCGAACGATATCGCCGCGGTACAGGCCAATGTCCGCGCGCTGGTCGGACGAAACGCGGCGTAGCCCCATCCGGCCTGGCGTGGACAGCCCAGAGGCCCCCGCGTGGCGAACGGGACACAGCCTGTTCCGGCCGATCCTCGATGCGGTCAAAACCAAAGCCGGAAAACCGTTACCCA
>JAYWAX010000532.1:0-3586 GCA_043782125.1 Acetobacteraceae bacterium
GTCCACGATCGCCCGCGGCGGATGGCGGTACCGCTTGCCATGCGGCAGGAACAGCACGACGCTGTACCCATCGGCGCGCGCAGTGTCCGGATACGGCCAATCCCCCGTGGCGTACAGCGCGATTAAAGCCTCGACCCAGCCGGGACCGTAAATATCCGGCCACTGATCGGCGAACCGCAGATGCGCCTCGATAATCCGCCCGCCGATGTTTCGAAATTGGCCATGCCGGTATAACCGCGCAGGTGCTTCGACGCCCAATCGCCACACCAGGTTTCGATCTCTGGCACCGCGCCGGCATGGATGTGCCAGTAGTCGAAAGTCCCGCCCGCCGTGGACACACCGGTCGTATGCCGCCACCACTTCGGCACCCCATCGACCAACGCGACATCCGAGGAAACATGCGCCCCCGTCAGCAGCGTGCACCAGAAATGGCCAGGGGTCAGGGCGGCCTTATACGCGGCCTCCGATTCAATCGCCTGACTGCCCGTGCCCATCCCGCGCAGATTGATCAGCGGCTTGGAAAACACCGGAAACGACGGCGGCATCACCCCATGCGGCGCCGCATCGAGCCCCTGCGACAGCGCGACCGCCATCTTGTCGTAAATCCAGCGATGCGCGGGATACCAGGTCCAGGAGTCAGCGTCCTCGGTCGAAATGAAGACGCCGTCCGGGCAGGAGATTTTTTCGAAATACTGGAACCGCCAAGGATCGGCTTCGCAGATGGGCATGGGGAAAAGCCTGCACGTTGCATGAAAGCCCAGAGTGCGCCCGACACAAACCCCTTGTCACGCGCACCCGGCAAGAGCCGCGGGGCGATCGGGCGAGGGAAGGAAAGCACGGGGGCAAAGCCCCAATACTTTCCTTTCCCTCGCCCGATTGCCCCAATCAAAGCCGCGCGAATATCCGTTCCAACACGGACAGCGCCACCACGACGCCGCCCACCCGGCCCAGTACCTCGAACGCCCCGAGCCCCCACATGTCCAGCAGCACCGTCCCGCCCCAATTCGCCAGCCACGCGACCAGGAAAGCCCCAAGGATCATCGCCGTCGCGCGCCAGTTCACGGCACCACCGCTTTCGTCACATCCGTCCGGAACACGATCGCATCGCCGATCCGCTCCAACGTCCCATCCATCCGCCGGATGACCCCGGTAGAGTCGCGAAACGCGTCGGGCAGGCCTCGATTATCCGGTCCCCCCATCAACAAATAACGTGTGCCATGAACCGGAGTCGTCGCAACGAAAACCGGCGGCACACCGCCAATCAGACACACATTCGCACAGGCTTTGTGCGCCACCGTATTGCCAGGACGCATAACCCCCAGCACGCATTTCCCGTCGCAGATTTCCCCGGTCAGCCGCCACGTCCCCAAATCCTCCCGCACCTGAGCGATGGCCTCTCCCGGCGCTGCAGCCAATTCGTACACCAGCAGCATATCCCGATCGCCCCGGCGCGCATGCGCCCCGAAGGCGCGGACACGTTTGCCATCCAGCGGCCGCGCCTCCGCCTGCACGCCGCGCTTCCCGCCGCCGGACAGCAGGACGGTGTGCTGGCCCCCGTCGGTGACGATCATCGGATAGGGATCGGCGATCAATGTGCCCTCGATCCGCATTTCGCCCAGTACATCGCCGCCACCGGGATCGCCGGTGCCGACAGCCAACGCAAACGCCAGCGCCCCGAACCCGATCGCCGCCGCCGCCACCACCGGACCGAGAAAGCCGAGCACCCGCAAGCCACTCCGTCCAGACCAGCCGACAAAGAAGGGGGTCATGGAATGCGCACCGGTTCGACGAAAGTGCCCGGAAGGTTCGGGCTGGGATCGACGCGAACCCGGCCATCGACGATCTGCAGGCGGTAGGTCGCGAGCTTTTCCGTAAACGGCGGCGGCGCGCAGCCATCCGCCAGCCGGTATTGATAGCCATGCCAGGGACAGGTGATGCAGCCGTCGATCACGCGCCCTTCCCCCAGCGGCCCGTTCTGATGGGCACACAGGTTCGTCACCGCCGACAGGCATCCGGCATGGCGGAACACGGCGATTGACTCGCCCGCTGCCGAGGTCACAACGATGCCATGATCCTCCGCGATCGCATCCACCGGCCCGGAATCGATCCAGCCGTCGCGCATCGCCGCCTGGGCCGCGCGGTGGCCGGACGCAAGAAGATGCAGCGTCGCGACGCCCACCGCGCATGCCAACACCATGATGGCCAGCACCGGATTGGCCGCAGCCTGCAACGCCCCAAACGCGATATGCGCGACGGCCGAGGCATAGGCCGCGTAAAGCAACATATGCAGCGTCTTCCACACGCGCGGCGTCAGAAACCGCAACCAAAAATCGTGACTGGTCGCCGCCAGCAGCACCAGCACCGCGAGGGCGAAAATCCCGAACAATTCGAACGGAAAACCCTGTATTTGCCGGAAACTGGTATTGCCGCGCAACAACATCTCGAACCGGTCGTTCGGGCTGTAACTGAAATACCAATCCAGCGCCGCCTGCGCGTGGGTCGCCGCGATCGCCGCCGTCATCACCCCCAGATGCCGCCGGTTATACAGCAGCGGCAGAAAGCGCTGGTCCAGTCGCGCCAACGGCCCGATCGATAAAATGACCGTCAGCAGCAGGAACGCGCAGGTCCCAAACGCGTTCATCCGCGCGGAATAAGCATCCAGCGGCAGCGTCGTGTGCTGAAACGCGGGCGCGACCCACAGAAAAACCCCAATATAAACGCCAATCAGCGCGAGCGCGGCGAGGTCGTAAACAAGTTTGACCGGGTTCCAGGCGACGGGGACGTAACGTGCGCTCATTTCGGCGGTGCCAGTTGAATTTGCGGCGCCTCGTCCGGGCCGATCGGGCGCAGGACGGCCGACGCGACGACAATCGCAGGTAGAAAAACCGCCAGCAGCAGCCAAATCGCCCGGTGCGCGCGCCGATGCCCGCTTGTCATGACAGCGTGCCCAAGACGTCGATCGTTCCACATCTGTCACGGCCCAGTGCGGCCAAGGCGCCGAACTTTCCGTACCCGTCACGGCCCGGCGTGGCCAAGGCGTTTATCGTTCCACATCTGTCACGGCCCAGTGCGGCCAAGGCGTCGATCGTTCCGCACTCGTCATGGCCCGGCTCGACCGGGCCATCCGGCGCGGCACGGCCTCGCGATACAAGGCGGCGCGCGGTAACATCGGACCCGCCTTCACCAAAGGCGCCGCGCGTGCCGGGTCCGATGACCCGGTAAAGCCGTGCCATGACGATCTGAGACGCGCCGGCGACGCCATGCCGCGCCATGCCGCCAGGAACCGCGCCGCCCGTGCGATCCGGCCCGGCCGTGACCCCCGGAAAGCGCCTCGCTTTCCTCATGCCGCCCGCCACCAGCGCACCGCGACGAAGGGCCACAGCAGCAGCAAGCCCGGCAGCAGCAGCGGCCGGAACACATAGGCGCCGCGCGCCGAGGGATCCACCCGGCCAATCCCGATGAACAGAAACGCGACCGCCACCGCGAAGCCAATGCCGCCATAAATCGTCGCGAACAAAACGATCGCGGCGGCCATTGTCAGTGCGCCTCAGACCAGGAAAGCCCGGTACCGGTCTCGACAACCAGC
>JAYWAX010000533.1:0-3583 GCA_043782125.1 Acetobacteraceae bacterium
CCAGGAAATCCTGGACCGCTATAAGGTCGGGATCGAGGTGACGCAGGTCCAGTTGCAGAAAGTGGACCCGCCCGGCGCCGTGATCGAGAGTTTCCGGGACGTGCAGCGCGCCAACACCGACGCCGAGCGCATGCGCAACGAAGCCGAGTCGTACCACAACGATATCGTCCCCCGCGCGCGCGGCGACGCGGCCCGGTTGCTGGCGGAAGCGCAAGGCGTACGGCAGGCCACCATCGCAGAGGCGACCGGGCAGAGCCAACGCTTCGACGTGGTGCTCGCCGCCTACCGGCTCGCCAAGGACATCACACTGCGCCGCATGTATCTGGACGCGATGCAGTCGGTGTTGACCCATGCGCGCACGCTGGTTGTCGACGACAAGCTGAAAGGCCTGGTGCCTTTCCTGCCGTTGAACGTCCCTGCGGCCGATAACCCGCCGCCCCCGCCACCGCGCCCCACCGGACCCGCGCAACCAGGAGTACCCGCGCGATGAACCGGCTCACCCTGCCCCTTTTTGCCTTGGTCGCGGCGGCGGTTTGGCTGCTTCAGGCCAGTCTGTTCACCGTTGAACAGACCGAACGTGTGCTGGTCGTTCAGTTTGGCGAGGTCGTGCGCCCGATCGACGACCCCGGCCTGTACCTGAAAGTCCCGTTGATCCAATCGGTCATCAGCTTCGACAAACGCCTGCTCTCCGTCGAACTCCCCGGCGAGGAAGTCATTCTGGGCGATCAGCGCCGCCTGATCGTCGATAGCTTCACGGTGTTCCGCATCTCCAACCCGCTGCGCTTCTACCAGGCGATCGGGCCGGTGCCGGAAGGCATCCGCGGCCGCCTGAACTCGATCGTCACGGCCTCGCTCCGCCGCGTCCTCGGACGAAACACCCTGCTGGACGTGCTGTCGGCGGATCGCGAGCGGATCATGACCGGGATCAAGGAACTGGTGAACGTCGAAATGCAGAATTTCGGCGTGTCAATTGAGGATGTGCGTATCCGCCGCGCCGACCTGCCGGCCGAAAATACCCAGGCCATTCTGTCGCGTATGCAATCCGAACGGCAGCGCGTGGCCGCGCAACTGCGCGCCGAAGGCGCCGAGGGCGCGGCGAAGATCAAGGCCGAAGCCGAACGCGAGAAAACCGTCCTGCTCGCCGACGCCAAAGCCGCTGCCGAGAAAACCCGCGGCGACGGCGAAGCAGATGCCACCCGGATCTTCGCGAAGTCCTTTGGGCAGGACCCCGAATTCTTCGCGATCTGGCGTACCCTGCAAGGCTACCGCGAGGTCTTCGACACCGGCAACGCGCGCCTTGTTCTGACCCCGGACAACGACTACCTGCGCTTTCTGCACGCGCCGCCGGTACCGGCGGAGCGCTGAGACTTTTTTTCAAGCCGAGCCCTTGTCAGGAACACCTCGACCATGCGCTTCCCATCGCTCATTGCCCGCCGCGCCGCCGCAATCGGCCTCTGCCTGACGCTCGCCGTGCCTGTTGGAGTCTCGATCCGGCCGGAACCGGCGATCGCCCGCAGCGCGCCGGACAGCTTCGCGGACCTCGCCGCGAAATTGCTGCCGGCCGTGGTCAACATCTCTTCGACGCAAAACACGCAGACCAGCCAGCGCGCGCCGCGAGAGAGCGGGCCGGAAGTCCCGGTGTTCCCGCCGGGCTCGCCGTTCGAGCAGTTCTTCAAGGACTTCCTCAATCGTCAGCGCCCCCCTGGGCAGCGCGGCGAGGGACCGCCGCGTCCCGAACGTCCCGAGCGGAAAGCGCAGAGCCTGGGATCGGGCTTCATCGTCGACGCCTCCGGCCTGATCGTGACCAACAACCACGTGATCGAGGGCGCCGACGAAATCTCGGTCATCCTGCAGGACAACACGACACTCAAGGCCGAGGTCGTGGGCCGCGACGAAACCGGCGATATCGCGCTGCTGCGGGTGAAATCGGATAAACCGCTGCCGGTCGTCGAATTTGGCGATTCCAACGCCTCCCGCGTCGGCGACTGGGTGCTGGCAATCGGCAACCCCTTCGGTCTTGGCGGTACCGTGACGGCGGGGATCGTGTCGGCGCGCGGCCGCGATATCCGCCAAGGACCTTACGACGACTTCATCCAGACGGACGCGGCGATCAACCGGGGAAACTCGGGCGGGCCCCTGTTCAACATGGATGGTAAGGTGATCGGGATTAACACCGCGATCTTCTCGCCTTCGGGCGGCTCGATCGGGATCGGGTTCTCGATTCCCTCCAACATGGCAAAATCGATCGTCATGCAGTTGAAGGATTTCGGGCATCCCCGCCGCGGCTGGCTTGGCGTGCGCATCCAGCAGGTCACACCGGAACTGGCGGAAAGCGTCGGACTGAAAGACACGTCCGGCGCGATGGTCGCGGGCACCACCGATGGCGGGCCCGCCGAGAAAGCGAAGATCAAGGGCGGCGACATCATCCTGAAATTCGACGGCCAGGACGTGAAGGACATGCACGCGTTGCCGCGCATCGTCGCGGAAACCGAAGTCGGCAAGCAGGTCAAAGTCGTCCTGTGGCGCGACGGCAAGGAAGTCACCGTCACCGCCGAACTGGACGAAAAGCCGAGCGACACCAAACTCGCGTCGGCCGAACCCGGCAAACGGCCGCCGTCCGCCACGCCGTCCGCAGCCCGCGACATCGCCGGTCTGGGCATGAAAATCGCACCCCTGACGGCGGAGTTGAAGGACAAGTTCCAGATCGGCGCCGATCAGAAAGGCGTGGTGATCACCGATGTCGCCCAGGGTGGCCTGGCCGCCGATCGCGGTTTGAAACCGGGCGACGTGATCGTCGAGGTGCAGCAGACCGAAGTCCTCTCGCCCGAAGATGTGATCAAGAAGGTCGAGGCGCAGCGGGCGCAGGACCGGAAATCGGTGCTGATGCTGATCCAGGGCCAGGACGGCGTGCGGTATGTGCCGCTGCCGCTGATCAAGCCCGGGAAAGACAGCAAGCCGGGGTGATCGATGCGGGGAGATGCCTGGCGTCTCCCCCTCCCTCCCGTAATGACCGGGGCGCAGTCGCGGCTTTGAAGATGCCCGCCCTACAATCCCGGCACGAACGCGCTGGCCGGATACCCCTGCGCGAACAGCAACGCCCGCAAATCCCCGTGATCGACCCGCGCCCGCGCCGCCGCGGCCACCACCGGCTTCGCGTGGAACGCGACACCCAGACCAGCGGCCTGAAGCATGTCGAGATCGTTGGCGCCGTCGCCCACCGCGAGCACATCGTCCTCGGTCAGGCCGTGACGTGCCACCAATTCCCGCAATGTTTCCAGCTTCGCGAGCCGATCCAGAATTGGCTCTCCGACCCGCCCCAGAAGCACCTTGCCATCGTCCAGCAATTCGTTGGATCGATGCATATCGAACCCCACCCGCGCCATCACCCGGCTGGTAAAATACGTGAACCCGCCGGAAACCAGAGCGGTGTAAGCGCCGTGCGCCCGCATCGTCGCCACCAGCTCCATCGCCCCCGCGGTCAGATGAAGTCCGCGCCAGGTTTGTTCCAGCGCATCGACCGTCAGGCCTTTCAGCATGCCGACGCGTTCGCGCAGCGCCTCCTTGAAGTCCAGTTCGCCATTCA
>JAYWAX010000534.1:0-9918 GCA_043782125.1 Acetobacteraceae bacterium
GGCGGTTCCGATTCTCATGTCACGCGCGCTCCGCCGAGCGGCCGAACAGGCCTTGCGGGCGCAGCAGCACGATCAGCAGGAAGACGATGAAGATGGCCGCGTTCTGCAATTGCGGCGGCAGCACCAAAGCCGAGACCTGCTGCACGAACCCCACCGTCAGCCCGCCCCAAAAGGCGCCCATGATGGACCCGATGCCGCCGAGAACGACACCCGAATACATAATGATGACGTAGTCGAAGCCGACGAAAGAGCCGAACGAAAGATACGTCGCCATCAGCCCGCCCGCGATGGCCGTGATGCCGCAGCCAAGGCCAAAGGACATGCGATAGTACTTATCGACGTCGATGCCCATATAGGTGGCGGCGGTCGGATTATCCGCCGCGGCCCGCAACGCTTTACCGATGCGGGAAAACTCCAGCACGAAATACAGCGCCAGCGCGGTCACGATGGCCACGGCGCAGGCGATTAGCTTGGCCTTGTTGAGGAACACGGTCGCGTCGCCATAGATCGGGCCGAGTTGAAACGCGCTGGACGACAACGGCGTGCGAACGGTCACCGGGATCGTGCCGAACACGATCATGCCGCCGTTTTGCAGAATCAGCGAAATCCCGAGTGTAACGATCAACTGCCCGAAATGCCCATCGTCGATCGAGCCCGCCGTGCGCAGGCCAGAAACCCGGCCGATGAGAAACTTGTGCAGCATGGCGCCAAACACGAAAACAATAGGCCCGGCCAGCAACGCGCCGACGAAGGGACCGATGAAGGGGCCCAGGAAAGCGAGGACGCCGCCGCCGGTGACCAGATAGAAACTCGCGAACATGCCCAGCATCAGAATCTCGCCCTGGGCAAAATTCACGACTTTCATGATGCCGAAAATCAGCCCCAGGCCGATGCACATCAGGCCGTAGATGCATCCAATGGTGATGCCCGCGGTCAACGCGTTCAGCACCGCTTCGATCAGGACCTCTATGTCCACGTGTTTCCGTTCGCCTCCGTCAGACCAGTCGCGGGCGGTGCTTACCGGGTCGTGGCGGCGGGCTCAAGAGCGGTCCCCTGCGCCGGAGCTTGCACGATGGCGGTTTACCGGCGTTCCGCGAACAGCGCCTTTGACTGTTTCCGGCGGGCTCGTGGTTGCAACGGGTCTACGAAGATTGACCCTCGCCGCGATCCATGATCCCTGAATCCAACCAAGGGGACCGTGCCGCCATGCCTGATACCTTCGATTACATCGTCACCGGCGCTGGCTCCGCTGGCGCAACCATCGCCGCGCGTCTGTCCGAATCCGGCAGGCACAGCGTGCTGTTGCTGGAAGCCGGCGGGCGCGACACCAACCCCTGGATCCACATTCCGCTCGGGTTCGCGCGCACCTTCGTCAACCCCGCCGTCAACTGGAAGTTCGAGAGCGCGCCGCAAGCCCAGTTGGGCGGCCGCCAGCTATATTTGCCACGCGGCAAGACGTTGGGCGGCACCAGCTCGATCAACGGCATGGTCTATATCCGCGGCAACCACGCCGATTACGACGAGTGGCGGCAGAAGGGCTGCGAGGGCTGGGACTGGGATTCCGTCCTGCCCTTCTTCAAGAAAGCGGAAAACCAGGAACGCGGCGCCGACGATTTCCACGGCACCGGCGGTCCCCTGCGCGTTTCCAACCAGCCGCGCCGTTTCGAACTCGCCGATGCCGTGCTGACCGCGTGCGAGCAGGCGGGCATCCCGCGCAATCCCGATTTCAACGGCGCGCAGCAGGAGGGCTGCGGTTATTACCAGACCACCACGGGCGACCGGCGGCGTTGGAGCACGGCAAAGGCTTATCTCGCCCCCGCCAAAGGCCGCGCCAATCTGGAGATTCGCACGAATGCCCATACCACCAAAATCCTGATCGAGAACGATCGCGCCGTGGGCGTCGAATACCACACGGCGTCCGGCCGCCAGATCGCGCGCGCGCGTGCCGAGGTGATTGTCTCAGGCGGCGCCTATGGCTCGCCGCAACTGCTGCTGTTGTCCGGCCTGGGGCCGGCCTCGCATCTTCAGGACATGGGTGTCGCCGTACTGCGCGACATGCCGGCCGTGGGGAGCAATCTGCACGATCATTTCAACACGTATCTAAGCTGGAAATGCACGAAACCCGTGACATTGAACGATCTGGAAAATTCCTGGCCGCGCAAAATCCTGGCCGCCGCGCGTTACGCCTTGTTCCGCTCGGGACCCATGTCCAGCAATGGCATCCATGCCGGCGTTTTCACGCGATCCGATCCGCGTCTGGAACGGCCGGATTTGCAAATCAACCTGTTGGAATGGAGCACGCTGGAACGCACGAAAGACCGCGTCGTGCCGCATGCCTTTCCGGGCTTCACCCTCAGCCCCGTGCATCTGCGCCCCGATGGCCGCGGCTCCGTCCGCCTCGGTTCCCCCGATCCCCTGGCCGCACCACGGATATCGTTCGATTTTCTGCGCACCGAATACGACGCACAGGCGATCCTGTCCGGGATCAAACTGGCCCGGAAAATCGCCGCGCAATCCGCGCTGACACCTTATATCGTCGAGGAAATCGCGCCAGGCCCAGGGGTGGTCTCGGACGCAGAGACGATCGAATTCGTCCGCCAGACCGGCGTTTCGAACCACCATCCCACAAGTTCCTGCGCCATGGGGCATGGCCCGAACACGGTGGTCGATCCAAGGCTGCGTGTGCACGGCATCTCTGGGCTGCGGGTCGCGGATGCGTCGATCATGCCGCAGGTTGTCGCGGGGAATACCAACGCGCCGAGTATCATGATCGGCGAAAAAGCAGCAGCGATGATCCTGGAGGACGCGGCGTAAGGCAACTGGCGGAACGATTGATTTTTGGCGTGACGTCTTTCACCGTCGTGGCATGGTTCCCCTCTGTCCTGGCCCGGCGCCCCTCCGTCCTGGCCAGGCGCCCCCGCGTCATGGCCCGGCGCCCCGCGTCATGGCCCGACGCCCCGCGTCATGGCCCGGCTCGATCGGGCCAACGGGCGCGGCACGGCGGTTGGATGAGAGGCCCTTGCCGCTGACGATCGTGGCCACTGTCGCGATGGGGTGCCGCCCCCGATGGCCCGCTCGGGGGCGTGCCATGACCTGGAGAGGGCGTGCCATGCCTGGAGAGGGCGTGCCATGCCTGGAGAGGGCGTGCCATGCCTGGAGAGAGCGTGCCAGAACGCGGCGAAGGGCGCGCCAGGACACGGCGGGGACGCGCCCTCAATCGTCGTCGCGGTTGGTCCGGCGCAACAAAATTTCCCGCTTTCCGACGTGGTTCGGGGGGCCGACCATGCCCTCCCGCTCCATCTGCTCGATCAGCTTCGCGGCCCGATTATAGCCGATGTTCATGTGACGCTGGATGAACGACGTCGTCGCCTTGCCTTCGCGCGCCACCAGATCGACGGCCTGATCGAACAACCCCTTTTCCCCTTCGCCAGCCGAGAGAATCCCGCCGCCGCCCGCCTCTTCGTCCTTGTCTACAGGCTCCGTCACCTCGTCGAGGTAAACCGGTTCGCCCTGTTCGCGCAGGAACGCCACGACACGCTCCACTTCCTCATCCGAAACGAACGGCCCGTGTACGCGGGTGATCCGTCCGCCGCCTTGCATGTAAAGCATATCGCCCATGCCCAGAAGCTGCTCGGCGCCTTGCTCGCCCAGAATCGTGCGCGAGTCGAATTTAGAAATGACCTGAAACGAAATCCGCGTTGGGAAGTTGGCTTTGATCGTGCCCGTGATGACATCGACCGAAGGCCGTTGCGTCGCCATGATCACATGAATGCCTGCCGCCCGCGCCATCTGCGCGAGCCGCTGCACTGCGGCCTCGATCTCCTTGCCCGCAACCATCATCAGATCGGCCATTTCGTCCACGACCACGACGATGAAGGGCAGCGATTCCAGCGCCAGCGGCTGATCTTCGAAGGTCGGGCGTCCCGTTTCCGAGTCGAAACCGGTTTGCACCCGCCGCGTCACGACCTCGCCCTTGCGCCGCGCGTCCTCGACCCGTTCGTTGTAACCGCCGATGTTGCGCACAGTGAGCTGGCTCATGGCGCGGTAGCGGCGTTCCATCTCCCGCACGACCCATTTCAGTGCCGTGACGGCTTTCGCCGGTTCCGTTACCACGGGGGCCATCAGATGCGGAATGCCGTCGTATATCGACAGTTCCAGCATCTTCGGATCGATCAAAATAAGACGGCACTGATCCGGCGATAATCGGTACAGCAACGACAGGATCATCGCGTTGACGCCGACGGACTTGCCCGATCCGGTGGTCCCCGCGATCATCAGATGCGGCATGCGCGTCAAATCGGCGACCACCGATTGGCCCGCGATGTTCTTGCCAAGCGCGATTGGCAACCGCCCAGGATTTTTCCGGACCTCTTCGCTGGAGAGGATTTCGCTGAGGTAGACGGTGTCGCGGCGCGCATTCGGCACTTCGATGCCGATCACGTTACGGCCCGGCACGGTGGCGATGCGCACAGCCGTGACCGACAGGCTGCGCGCGACGTCGTCGGCGAGCCCGATGACGCGGGCGCTGCGAATCCCGGCTTCGGGCTCCAGCTCGTACATCGTCACCACCGGTCCGGGCCTGATTTCGACAATGGTGCCCTTCACCCCGTAATCGCCAAGCACCTTGATCAGCAAATGGGCATTGCCTTCCAGCGCTTCCCGCGTGGGGCCGTTCCGTGCCAGCGCGGGGGGCGCCTGCAACAGGCTCAGGGGCGGAAAGCGCCAGCCGGCCTGATCCAGCGGCAGTTTTTCTTGCCGTTCGTCGTTGGTCGGCCTGATCCCCGGGGGCAGGCGCGGCGTCTGGACTGGCTTGCGGCCGGTTTCGGCGATCGGGAGCGGCGGGCGGACCGGTGTCTCGGGCGCGTGATATTCCTCGCGAATCGGGATCGCGGGCGGAAGCGGCTCATCGTCCAGCAGCGGCGGTGGCGGCGCGCGGAACGGCAGGGCTGGCAGCTTTGGCAGCTTTGGAAGCGCGAAGGGCATCGGCAGGCCGAACCCCATCCAGCGCCAGCCGGTCCGTCCGCCGCGCGCCGTCGCATGCGCGGCCCGGCCTGCCATGCGCCCGGCCAAACGCCATTCGGACAAGGTCAAACCCAGCGCCAGCACGGTGAGAAGCGTCCCAAGCCCCATGCCCGCGACCCATGCCAAGGCCTCACCCACCGGACCGGCGAGATGGGCGCCCATGCTCAGGCCGCCGTTCGCCAACAGACGCCCGGCGGCGCCACCGGGACCGGCCAAAGTCGGCCAACTCACCGCGCCTGGCGCCGCCAGCGAGGCGAGGACGCCGGAGACGACGGGAGTCGCGCCCAAAAGCGAGGCCAGCCGCACCGCGACCGAGCCCATGCCCCGGCGCGATCCCAGCCGCCAGGCCCAGACCAGCAGGGCGATGCCCGGCAACGCGGCGGCCGCGCCAAAGGTTTGCAGCAATAAATCCGCCGCCAACGCGCCCAGGGGACCCACGAGATTGCGGGTTTCGCGGGAGGAAGCGGTATTCAGCGACGGATCGTGCGGATCGTAGGAAAACAACGCCAGCAGCAGCGCGATCCCCGCGAAGGCCAGCAGCAGACCCGCCAGCTCGGCCCCGTGTCCGGTCGCGGCGGCGGGTGCCGCCCGTCCCGCGGGAAGCGGCGAGGGGCGGGGCGTGCGCGCGCCCCGGCTGGATGCGGCCCGGCTGGATGCGGACATGACGGCTCACCTGTGCCAGTATGTTACATCGGTCTGTATAGCCGGTCCGGTGCGGATTCCCAACGGCTGCTTGCGAGAGGAGAGGGCGATGCCGCGGCGATGGGCGCCGATCCCGTTTCTGATCGCGGGGTATGTGTTTCTTTATTTTCCGATCGTGTTTCTGATCGTGTTCGGCTTCAACGATTCCCGTTCGACGACTGCGTGGTCCGGCGTCTCGCTTCGTTGGTACCGGACTCTACTGGCCGATACCGCGTTGATCGAGGCGGCGTTGCTGTCGCTTCAGGTCGCCGCCATGTCCGCGACCGTGGCTCTGGCGGCGGGCACGGCGGCGGCCATCGCCGCAGCGCGCTTCGGCCGATTCCCCGGACGGGCGCTGTTCGAGGCCGGGCTGGCCGCGCCCCTGGTCTTGCCCGAAGCCATCTCCGGCCTGTCCCTGTTGCTGTTGTTCGTGGTGCTGGAACGCGTCACCGGCTGGCCAGCGGGCCGGGGCGCGGGAACGGTGGCGCTCGCCCATGCGGCGGTTGCCGTCGCCTATGTCGCGGTGGTGGTGCGGGCGCGCCTCGCGGATATGGACGGGGCCATCGAGGACGCGGCCGCCGATTTGTACGCACCGCCGTGGCGGGTGTTCGTGTGGGTGACCGTGCCGCTGCTGGCGCCCGCGCTGGTTTCGGGCTGGCTGCTGGCGTTCACGCTGTCGCTGGACGATGTCGTGGTGGCAAGTTTCACGTCCGGCCCCGGCGCGACGACACTGCCGATGGCGGTGTTCTCGGCGACCCGGCTGGGGGTGACGCCAGAGATTTACGCGCTGGCGACGGTCATTGTCGTGGCGGTTGGGGCGGTGCTGGTGGGGGTTGGCTGGGGGAAAAGGTGAGGGGGTTTGTTGAAATTACCGATGGAACCGTCTAGTTATATTGCATGAAGACCTCTGGGAGCTTGTGCGCGTATCGCGACCAACCACGAGGCGCTGCGGGTTGCCACGATGGACGGCTTCCGAGTGTGTCCGGCGGCGCGCGGCGTATTCAGGTGGGGCACGATTTCGCGGATCGGAGGTTACACCTTCGTTCTCGATGCCATTTGTGCGAACCTATTGCAACTTCACTGGTGAACAGGTAATGGTTTCGATGGAAGCGGATTTTTTGGACGCGCACGAAAGACATTGGCAAGATGCCGAGATGTTGCGCGCGAGCAGACGTTGGGCAAATTCCGATCATCTCTATGGCTTCGCCGCCGAATGCGGATTGAAACGCCTTATGCTGGCTTTCGGAATGCCCGTGGGACAGGACGGGAGCCCGGAGCAACCCGATAAGGTTCACGCCGACCGTGCGTGGGGACGTTACGAAGCTTATCGTTCCGGCCATCGGGACGGTGCCGCATATGCCCTGCCGACCGCGAATCCGTTTTCAGATTGGGCCACGCACCAAAGATATGCAAGGCAAGCTGAGTTCGATGAGGCGCGCACGGATCGGCATCGTAAGGGCGTGGAGTCGGTGCGTCGTATGCTGCGCGATGCCCGCGATAATGGGTTGTGGACATGACCCTGTTCGACGAGGTGCTGCCGATCGTCGCTGAAATCTTCGCGCCAAGAATGAAAAGCCTTGGCGATGTTCAGCCCATTTACGTGAATCGCGACCTGAATGGCCGGGTGCGCCTGATTTGCGATGAAAAATGGCGGTACCATAGTGTTGCCGCGAATATTCTGACAGATATTGCGCGTGAAATGTACGAGCGGTTATCTCCCCACTCTTTCCCGCCGGAGCAGGCGGTGATTTGGGAGGGCGACATGGACACGATTCTATCGACGAGGACCGCCTTCGCCCTGGAAGGATGTCCGGACATCCAGGTGATCGATCGTTTGGCGGTCGAAAGCGATTGGTCGACCATAGAGCCGGTCGCGACATCCAGGCCGCGCGTTGTCTTTTTCTCAATCAAGGGCGGAGTAGGGCGTTCCAGCGCGCTCGCGGCGACAGCCTGGGCAATGGCGGAACAGGGGAAGCGAGTTCTCGTCATTGATCTGGACCTCGAATCCCCAGGGTTGTCGTCGTCATTGCTGCCCGTGGAACGGCGGCCAGCGAAAGGAGTCGCCGATTGGCTGATCGAAGATTTGGTCGATAACGGCGATGCCGTCATGAACGACATCGTGGCCCTGAGTCCACTGTCGCGCGATGGTGAAATATATATTGTTCCGGCGCATGGCGCCGATCCAGGGGAATATATCGCGAAACTTGGCCGCATCTGGATGCCGAAACTGGACCGGGACGGCCGTCGCACGGCCTGGCCGCGTAGGCTTGGCCATTTGCTCGATCTCTTAGAGGCCAAAATTGAGCCGGACGTCGTGCTTATAGACTCACGCGCCGGCATCGACGAAGTCGCTGCGGCTTGCTTATCGGGTCTGGGCGCATCGTTCATTCTCCTGTTCGCACTCGACGGCGATCAGACATGGTCCGGATATCGTATTATCTTCCGGCATTGGCTGAAGACGGGCGCCGTCCGGGTCATGCGTGAGCGGCTGCAGGTCGTGGGCGGGATGGTTCCTGAAACCGACACGGCAAATTATCTCGCGGGCCTGCGTGAAACCGCCTGGAATACGTTTTATGAAGAATTGTACGACGAGGTGCCTGCCGGCGCCGAGCCCACGCTGGACGAGTCCTGGAGTTTCGATAAGGGTGACGACCCTGCCCCCCACGCCCCTTGGCCAATCCGGTGGCACAGAGGTTTTGCTGCTTTGCGCAGTCTTCACGAACGGTTAGAGGGCATCGACAAGACGGAGGTGACCGCGATATTTGGTCCGCTGATCGACGGTATAAACAGAGTGCTGAATTTTAGTCCGAGGCCGATATGAAATCCTGGTCCGCGAAGGAAATACGCGAAGCGATCCGCCACGCACTGCCCGCCGATACATCTCTGCACGGAAAATCGCCAGACCCCAAACATGTTTATGTACCGCCATCTCACATTAAGGCGCTGAGACTGGAAAACGCACTCGTTATCGGCGGACGCGGCGTGGGGAAGTCGTTCTGGGGCGCTGCGTTACGCGATCCTTCGATCCGGAAAATGCTTGGTACGGCGTTACCCCACCTGCCGGCAATCGAAGTATCCAGTGGTTATGGAGAACAACCGGACATTCTACGGTACCCGGATGCGGAAACCTTCTCCGACCTGTTGCGTAAGCAGTTTGACGCCTATCAGGTGTGGCGGGCTGTGGCCGGGCGGTGGGCCGCCGGTATTGTTGGTTCGGACCAGGAAAAGCCGGATGAGCGATGGGAGCAAACCACCGAACGAATACGTGCCGATCCAGAATCATTTGCCCGCCTGATGCAAAGCGCGGATCGACGTCTTGCTGAGAGGAATACGCATGGTCTGATCATTTTCGACGCGCTCGACAGAGTAAGCGACGACTGGGCGGCGATGGATACCATCGTTCGCGGTCTTCTGATGCTCATGCTTTTGCTTCGCCCATTCGAACGGCTCCATGCTAAGGTTTTCCTGCGCGAGGACCAATTCGATGGCCGTCTGGTGGCGAATTTTCCGGATGCCTCTAAACTGCAAGCCAATCGTGTCGAACTGACCTGGGCACCACATGATTTGCACGGACTTCTGTGGCAATATTTACTCAATGCGGATTCGAAGTATGGGGAAATCATGCGGAGTCTTTTTGGATTGACCGTGAGCGCGCCCGTTACCCCATCGGCGAACGGCGTTTGGCAGGTTCCATCCATGGCGAAGCAGGAGGGCGAGCAACAAAAGCAGCTGTTCGAAGCATTGGCCGGTGCTTTCATGGGGCGTGAAAAACGCCGCGGATTTACTTACACCTGGTCCGTGGGCCACCTCGCGGACGCAAGGCGGCGAACCTCGCCGCGCTCGTTTCTCGCGGGCATTCTCGCGGCGGCCAACGATTCTTTGGATCGATATCCAGAGTATCCCTTGCCATTACATTACGAAAGTATAAAGCGAGGTGTGCAGAAAGCATCCGAGATCAGGGTGGATGAAATGGCTGAAGACTACCCGTGGGTAAAAACGCTGCTCGAGCCGTTACGAGGTCTGACCGTCCCATGTTCAGCCGACTCGATCGAGGATCGTTGGCGTCAGGAGTTCGGCGAGAGGCCGAAACTTCAAAGTTTGGGGAAATTGCCACCCAAGCATGCGGGAGATGGCTGGAAGGGCATACGAGGCGATTTGGTGACCCTCGGAATATTCGAAACCATGAAGGACGGCCGTATAAACATGCCCGATCTG
>JAYWAX010000535.1:0-9913 GCA_043782125.1 Acetobacteraceae bacterium
AGCGTTTCAGTTCGCGCGCCGCGATGATCGAGAAGGCGGCGATGCCGGCTTTGGCCGCCCCGTAATTCGTCTGGCCGGTGTTACCGTATATGCCCGACACCGACGAAGTATTGACGATCCGCCCGTGAACGGGACCGTCGATCTCTTTCGACTTGTTACGCCAGTAAGCGGCGGCGTGCCGCGACGGCGCGAAGGTGCCTTTCAAATGCACCGCAATCACCGCGTCCCATTCCGGTTCCACCATGTTCACCAGCACGCGGTCGCGCAGAATGCCCGCGTTGTTCACCAGCACGTCCAAGGTGCCGAATGTGTCGATCGCCTGATCGACCATCCTTTTCGCACCCAGAAAATCCGCGACATTGTCGGTGTTGACCACTGCTTCCCCGCCCATCGCCTTGATGGTGCGCACGACTTCCTGCGCCGGCGTTTCGTCGGAGCCGATGCCGTCCCCGCTGGTGCCGATATCGTTCACCACGACTCGCGCGCCATGTTTGGCCAGCAGCAAGGCATGCTCCCGGCCGATTCCGCGGCCCGCGCCGGTGACAATGGCGACTCGCCCTTCGCAAAGACGGCTCATGTGTTCGTTCCCTCGAAACTGTTCCGGTGGAGTTTCGGGTGGCCTTGGGCGGGCGTCAATCGCCGGAGCCGGAGACTGCGGCCCAACGCGTCGGCTGGTGCCGATCGGAGCGGCGCGATCGCCTGTTCGGTAAACGTCCGGGCCGTCGCCGGATATGAAGCTTTCCGGCCCGGACGGATACTCAGCCTACGATTTTGCGGGAATTATTTCCCGGCCGCTTGTAACCCTGTGACGCCGGCACCGCCAAAGGGCCACGGCGGCGAATCCGAGGACGGCCAAAGTCGAGGGTTCCGGAATATCGACAAGGCTTTGACCGCCGACCGCGAAGAGGGTCGCATTGTTGATGGCATAGACCGTTCCGTCGCCACCGATCACTGTCGGTGTGTAAGCCTCGCCGATGCCGGGGGTCAGAACTATTTGTTGTGTTAACGCATTGACATCGAGAGCCCAGCGATAGAGTTTGCCGTCCTCGCTGTTTACCAGGACAGAATCGGTGAACGGGTCAACCGCGGCGGTGTTGATGCACCACTCGCGCACCGCGTTCAGCAAGCTGGGAAATTGGGGGTCTGGAGTCGGACCCGCGATCGACATCACGACATTCATGACCGTCGCGCCCGTCCGCGGATCGATCGCCGACGACGTTGGGTCGAGGATCGCGATCCGGTTGTACCCGGTGCCACCGGTTCCGCCATAATCGTTGTATTTCGACATCAACAGGTACGACGCGGCGCCGTGATAGGCGTGCACCATGCTGGCGGGAACGATGGACGCCGTGTCGTCCCAGCCGAAAGCACCCGGCGGTTTGGCCGCCGATGGGGTCAGGTCGCTCGCGAAGCTCAGCAGCCAGCCTTTACTTGTCCGGAACGGATTTTCCAGCACACCGAAATAGACTCGTCCGTCGGGACCGACCGTCGGCGAAGCCGTGCCGTCATCGGCCAACAAGGCAGCGTTTCCGCTGACCGGATCGATCAATGGCCGGACCGCGGTTGTCGCGAGCGTCGCGCTGTTCAGCGCGACCAGGTCGCCGCGGCCGAAATTCCCGCTGCTGACGGCGACGTAGACCGTCGTGCCATCCGGGCTGAGGGCTGGCGCGCTGTTCGTCACCACCTGCCCAATGCCCGCGTCCCCCGAGGCCGCCGTGGCGGACACGAAACTGCCCACGCCCGCCGCAGAAATCCGGGCGATGCCGCTTTGCAGATTGAGCGGATTTGCCCCCGTGACCTTGTACCCGAAATAAATATTGCCGGCGCTGTCGCTGGTGATCGGAGTACTGACAAACACGCTGTTGTTGAACGCCGCCGTATTGGCGGCGTAGTTCGCATCGCCGAAGAACGCCAACTTCCCTGTGGCGCCCGTAGGTGAATCCGGGGTGTCGCGAAACACGATCGTGCCACCTGCGCCAGCCATATATAATCGCCCGCCGGGCGTCAGCACCGGACTGTAACTGGGCGTCCAGTTGTGCGGCGGCAGGATGTAATCGGTGGTTTGCGTCCATTGCAGACCGCCGTTGGTGCCATTCCGCGCCTGCACTTCAAATCCACCGGCCGCACCGGTTTTGACCGGAACGATCACCGTGTTGGCGGCGGTGATCAGAGGCGACCCGTAATGGATCAAAAGATCGTTGCCACTATATTGCGGCGCGAGATCCACCGGCGTTTGCCACAGGATGGTATCCAGCGACCGCGAGGCAAAATTGGACAGCGCGGTATGCTGGGGGTTGCCGGCATAGCCGCTCCATACGACCGCAGCGTGGGAGCGCGGCGCGTGCAATACACCGAATGTGAGAACCAACGCTGAAAAACACGCCGGAACGATCTTCGTCCGGAGGGAACGTGCGACAGTCAATCGTATTGACCATTTCCTGTCTCGTGTCCCTGTGTGAAATCATTCGGCATTTCTCGCAGGCTTGCCGGTGCTGGAAACACGCAAATACAATAACGCCGTGACAGCGCGTTCCGCAAGGCCAGCGAGACCGCGGCCCTGGGCGATCGGGCGAAGGAGGAAACGCACCGGCGCAGAGCCCCAAGGCCGCCTTTCCTTTCCCCAATTGTCCCACACCGCCGTTCAGGCCGCGAAGCCCGTGAACGTAATTGGAATTTTCTTCAACGCCTCAATCGTGCCGCGGCGGAGCGAAGCCGGTGTGCCGTCCACGAAATCCACCGATACCGAATCGACGATGCCGCCAAAACGCTTCTCCACGGCCTCGGCCAGGCCATCGTAGGTCGCGCGCGCAACGAACAGGTCCAGCACCTCGTCGGATACCTGGCGCGCCATGTCCGCCCATTCGCCGTTGCGCGACATCGTGTTCAGTTTGACCCCGAGATCGCCCACCCCGTGCTGATCGAAGACACCGCGATAGGCCGGGGTGGAGCCATAGAACGCCACCCGGTAACGCACCTTTTCCGCCGCTTCCTTCACGGCTTGCTCATTCGGTCCCGTGGCGATGAACCCGCCCCCGGTCATTTCGAAATTTTCGAAGCTTTTGCCAGCTTTCGCGAGTTCTCCGGCCAGCAGAGGGCGCACCACCTGTTCGACATATTGTTTCGTCGCGAAGCTGTGCAGGCGGACGCTGTCGGCGACTCGCGCCGCGGTTTTCAGCATCAGGGGTCCCACCGCGGCCATCGCGATCGGCGGCATGCGGATGTTCTGCGGACCGGGCGAGAATTCCGGTGTCATCAGCGAGAACTGATAATGTTTGCCCTGATAGTTCAATTTCTCGCCGTATTCCCAGCAGCGGAAGATCGCGCGCAGCGATTCGACGTATTCCCCCAGACGCGCGGCGGGGGAGACCCACGGCACGCTGAAGCGGCGCTCGTTGTGGCCTTTGACCTGGGAGCCCAGGCCGAGGACGAAGCGGCCTTTGGCGTGGCGGTTGATGTCCCAGGCGTGGTTGGCGACGATCATTGGGCTGCGCGGAAAGGCGATGGCGACCGAAGGCACCAGGGTCACGCGCTCTGTCGCCAGCGCGGCGAAGGCCAGCGGGGTGAAGGGATCGTGCTTCAGTTCGTTGCTGGTGACGGCATCGGCGCCGTCATCCTCGGCCTCGCGCGCCGCTTTGGCGCAGGCGGACCAGTCGTGAACGGGTAGGCCCATCGATACGCGCATTGTCTCTCTCCCCGATATTCGCGGGCAGTTTGCCGCCCGCCGCCCGGTCTCGTAAACCTGTGGCCAACAGATGAGGAGTCAGATCGCATGGGAAACCTGTCGGGTAAGGTGATCGTGGTCACCGGCGCGAGCAAGGGAATTGGCGCCGCCGCCGCCGCCGCGTTGGCCCGGGAGGGCGCGACCGTGATGTTGACCGCGCGCGACGGGCGCCTGGCCGGCGATGTCGCCGCCGGCATCGTTCGCGACGGCGGCAAAGCCAGCGCGCGTGCCTGCGACGTATCCGATTACGCGCAGGTCGAAGGGCTTATCGCCGAAACCGAGGGACGCTTCGGCAAGATCGATATTCTCGTCAATAACGCCGGCGTGATCGCGCCCATCGCCTCCGTCGCCGACAGCGATCCGGCGGTCTGGGCGCGCAATATCGAGATCAATCTGACCGGCGCCTATTACCCGATCCGCGCGGTGCTGCCGCGCATGATCGCGGCGGGCGGCGGCACCATCGTCAACGTGTCTTCCGGCGCCGCCATGCGCCCGTTGGAGGGCTGGAGCGCTTATTGTTCCGGCAAGGCCGGCCTCGCGATGCTGACGCGCGCCATCGCGCTGGAAAATCCGGATAACGGCATTCGCGTGTTCGGGTTCCAGCCGGGCACGACAGATACCGATATGCAGGTCGCCATCCGCGCGTCCGGCATCAATCGCGTGAGCCAAATTCCGCGCGCCAATCTGACGCCCGTCGCGCACCCGGCGATCGCCATTGTCTATCTCTGCACGCCCGCCGCCGCCGATCTGAATGGCCAGGAGTTTTCACTGGGCGACGAGGCCTTCCGTTCACGCCTGAACCTGGGGAATCATTGACCATGGCCGGTCCATTGAATGGCGTCCGGGTCGTGGAGCTTGGTCAGGCGCTGGCGGGTCCGCTGGCCGGTGTCATCATGGCCGATCTTGGCGCGGATGTGATCAAGGTGGAAAAACCCGATGGCGGCGACGACGCGCGTCTTTGGGGGCCTCCGTTCATCGATGGAGATTCTCTGAGTTTCCATACCAATAACCGGTCGAAACGATCGGTGACGCTGGACATCAAGAACCCGGACGATGTGGAGAAGCTGAAAAGCCTCGTCCGTCACGCCGATGTTCTCATTCAGAACCTGCGGCCGGGCATTGTCGACGATTTCGGGATCGGTCCGGACGCGATGATGGCGGTGAACCCGCGGCTGATTTATTGTTCCATCTGGGCTTTCGGTTATCGCGGCCCATTGAAACTGGCCCCGGGTTTCGATCCGCTGCTGCAATGCTATGGCGCGGTCGTGTCGCTGACGGGACGGCCCGAAGATCCGCCGACCTTCTGTGCGCCCGCGATCAACGACACCGCGACCGGCATGTGGTGCGTCATTGGCGCGCTGGCGGCCCTGAAGCAGCGGGAGTCCACCGGCATCGGTTGCGTCGTCGATACGTCCTTGTTCGAAACCGCCGTCGCCTGGGTGCAGGGACCGCTGAATGCCTATAACCACACCGGAAATCTTCCGAAACGCCACGGCGCGGCCAGCGCGACTCTCGCGCCCTATCAGATTTTCGAAACGGCGGACCGTCCGCTGTGCATCGCCGCCGGCAACGACCGGTTATTCGTAAAACTGGCGCGGGCGATGGGGCATCCGGACTGGAGCGCCGATCCGCTGTTCTCCGACGGGCGTCAGCGCGCCGCGAACCGGGAGGCGCTGGTCGCCGTCATGCAGCCCGTCCTGATGGAAAAAACCCGGCTCGAATGGCTGGGGATCATCGGCGAAGCGGGTGTTCCCGTCGCGCCCGTCAACAACATCGCCGAACTCGCGGAAACCGAGCAGTTGCAGGCGATGGACATGATGCGCACTCTGCCGGACAGCGGGCTGAAAATCGCTGGGCTGCCGGTCTCCTTCGACCGCGAGCGGCCGCATCCCTTTGGCGACTCGCCCAAACTGGGCGAACACAACGACGAAATTTTTGGAGCGGTGCGATGAGCCAGACAACGATCGAGCGTGCCCGTGCCTATCAGCAGGAACTGACCGCCATCAGGCGCGACATTCATGCGCACCCGGAACTGGGGTTGGAAGAAGTGCGCACCGCCGATCTGGTGGCGCGGAAGCTGGAGGAATGGGGCCTGGAAGTGCATCGCGGCGTCGGTGTGACCGGTGTCGTGGGCGTGTTGCGGAATGGCAATGGTCAGGCCGCGGTCGGGCTGCGCGCGGACATGGATGCGCTGCCGATCCTGGAGGCATCCGAGTTTCTCCATGCCAGCCGGAACCCGGGAAAAATGCACGCCTGCGGCCATGACGGCCATACGGCGATGTTGCTTGGGGCGGCGAAGTATCTTTCGGAAACAAAGAACTTCAACGGCACCGTCAATTTCATATTCCAGCCCGCGGAGGAAGGCATCGGCGGCGCCCTGGCCATGCTGAAGGACGGGTTGTTCGAACGTTTTCCCTGCAACTCGGTTTACGGAATGCATAATCGTCCAGGTCTGGCGGTCGGAAAATTCATCACCGGTCCCGGTGCGCGGATGGCGGGCGGCGCGTTCTTCGATATCTCGATTGAAGGCAAAGGCGCGCACGGCGCCCACCCGCATCAGAGCATCGATCCCGTCATGGTCGCCTGCCATCTTGGCACCGCGTTGCAGTCGATTATTTCCCGTAACATTTCCGCGCGCGACCAGGCGGTGCTTAGTATCACCCAGATACATGCGGGCGATGCCTATAACGTCGTGCCGCAGAAAGCGACGATGGCGGGCACGGTGCGGACCATGAGCCGGGCCGTGATGAACACGATTCAGGAGAATATGGCACGTCTGACACGGTCCGTCGCGGAAGGGTTCGGCGCGGAGGCGACATTGGATTTCCGGCTGATTTTCGCGCCGTTGGTCAACAATGAAACCGAAGCCAAATTATATGGCGATGCCGCGGCGGCTTTGGTTGGCGAGGAAAATATCGACCGTTTCTCGCCACCGGGCATGGGGTCCGAGGATTTCAGTTTCATGATGGAAGCGGTTCCCGGCGCGCATATCAACCTCGGGAATGGCGACAGTGCCGCGCTGCACAATCACAAATACGATTTCAACGACGAGGCGATCCCTTATGGTGTCGCGCTGTACGCGGAAATCGTCGAAAAGAAACTGCCCAAGGGCCAGATCGACTGATATCGAAAGGCTATTTCGAAATGCGCCTCTGGCATCAAAGCTTCACCGTGCTTGGCGATCTCCCGGGCTACGAGGATGCCATGCGCGATCACCTGTCGAAAGTCCTGCGTCCGGATACAGAGGTCGTGTTTCACGGTCAGGCCGAAGGGACCTATCCCAGCGATTATCCGGGCGACGATATCGGTTATGGCTACACCTATTGGATTCACGGCAATCAATGGATCGCGGCGGGACGCGCCGCGGAAGCGCAGGGGTTCGACGCCTTCGCGATGTGTACACTGCCCAATCCGATGTTGCGTGAGGCCCGCTCTATCCTGGACATTCCCGTGATCGGCATGGGTGAGACCTGCTGCCATCTGGCGACGATGTTCGGACAACGTTTCGCGATCATGCTGTTCATCGATCGCATGATTCCGCATTACCAGGAACAGGTGCGCAATTACGGTCTGTCGGATCGTTGCGCGGGCGTCGTCGCGTCCGGCCTGACCTTCCAGGACGTGCTGCCCGGCTATGCGAATCCCGGTCCCTGCATCGAAAAATTCCAGGATGCCGCGCGCCGCGTTATCAAGGAAACCGGTGCCGACGTGATCATTCCGGGCGAGGTGCCGTTGAACCTGTTGATGGCCCGGAATGGAATCACGCGTGTGGACGACGTACCCATAATGGACGGTCTGGCCAGCACGATGAAAATGGCGGAATTAATGGTCGATCTACGCAAGGCGACCGGCATCAGGCATAGCCGTCACGGTTTTCATAACTCGGTGCCCAGTGCGGAGCGCTTGGATCGTGTCGCGGCGTTTTATGGCATCGATAAGTTGAAGTTCTGAGGACACACCGGGGCTCTGCACCTCGACCCCGCCAAGGCTGGGCCTTGGATGCCAATTATTTGGGGATATGAGAAGGACGGCCTACTCGGATGTTGAAACATCTCGGATGGCCCCGCTTCTCATATCCCCAACCGATCGCGGTCCAGGGGCCGAGGCCCTGGTGGGGTCGAGGGGCAAAGCCCAGGCGCTTCCCCCAGGGTTCAACCTCACCAGGGAATGCGTTACCATTGGCGCAACGGAGGAAAACGCCATGAGCACGACCACATCCCACGCCAGCCCGTATCTCGCGGTCCGCGACGAATGGCTGGCGCGCCGCGTCGAGACGGTTCTGGAACCGGCACTGCCGATCGTCGATCCGCACCATCATTTGTGGGAACGTCCGGGCTGGAATTACATGCTGGACGATCTGCTTGCGGACACGAACAGCGGTCATAATATTATTGGCACGGTCTTCGTGCAGTGCCGCTCGATGCACCGTGCCGACGGTCCGGAGGCGATGAAACCGGTTGGCGAGACCGAGTTCGTCAACGGTGTCGCGGCGATGAGCGCGTCGGGGACTTACGGACCAACGAAGATTTGCGCGGGCATTGTCGGTCATACCGATCTTCGTCTGGGGCATGGGGCGGAGGCGGTGCTGGAAGCCCATATTCGCGCGGGCGGCGGGCGGTTCCGGGGAATACGGCATATCACAGCTTACGATCCCGATCCGGCGCTGATGAATCCCGCTTACAACCCGCCGCCGGGTTTGATGGGCGATGCGGCGTTTCGCGCCGGGTTTGCCTGCCTGGCACCGCTGAACCTGACCTTCGATGCGTGGTTGTATCACCCGCAAATCGGCGATGTGACGGCGCTGGCGCGGGCCTTTCCCGGCACTGGCATCTGCCTGAACCACATTGGCGGGCCGCTGGCGATCGGCAATTACGCGGGCAAGCGGCAGGAGGTTTTCGACATCTGGGCGAAATCTATCCGCGAACTTGCGACCTGCCAGAATGTCGTCGTTAAGTTGGGTGGCATGGCGATGCGGATCAACGGCTGGGATTTCCACGAACAGGCCGATCCGCCCTCGTCGGACGCGCTCGCCGCCGCCTGGAAGCCCTATGTCGATGTCTGCATCGAGGCTTTTGGCGCCAACCGCTGCATGTTCGAGAGCACTTTCCCGGTCGACAAGGGGTCCTACGGATATCAGGCGTTCTGGAACGCGTGCAAAATCCTGGCGAAAGGTGCCAGCGCGTCCGAAAAGACCGATCTTTTCAGCGGCACGGCGGCGCGGTTCTACCGCCTCGATCTGTGACGGAGGCAAGCGCGCTGCACCGGTAAGACTTGCACCACTTGAGGCTATGGCGCGCTGTTTGGAAACGAAGCTCAGCGCGGAAGCGAAACGCGGCATTTATCCGCCGGGATATTGGGACAGGCACGGCAATCGCCATCGGATCGCTGACCCGCGGATCGGACGGGCCGTTGACCCGACGTCAACCACCGGGAGGATTTTGTCCTCCCGGCGATCGCCTCAGCGGTTCTTCAGGTGCGGAATGACTTCCTTGCCGAAGCGTTCCAGTTGCTCCAAAGCCACCGATTGCGGCACGCCGACGGACAGGCTGATCGAAATCCGGTCCAGACCGGGATAGGATTTTTCCAGCTTCAGCAGATGCTCGACGATTTCGTCCGGCGATCCCGTCAGGAACCCGCCGGAACGAACGGCGTCCTCGATCCGCGGCAGTTTCGCGGTGGGCGCGCGCGCCGGATCGCGCATGATTTCCACCTGTTCGTCGGACATGGAGCGGTTCAGCCGCAGCTCGCCGAACATCTTCATGTTTTCTTCATAGTATTTCGCGGCCTCGCGGATGCACTGCTCTTTGGTGTCGCCGATATACGCATGGAACCCGAAGCACAGGCGCTCGCCAAGGGCGATGTCGAGGCCCAGTTTTTTGTGCGCATCTTGCCATTTCAGCACAACGTTGTGCATGGCGCCGCCATCGGCCGAGCCGCCGCCGATCATGCCCTGGATGCCGTGCTTCGCCATGAAGCTCAGCGCGCGTTCCGAGCCGCCCTGCACGGGTTGCCAGCATTCGACCGGCAAACGCAGGGGACGCGGTACCAGCGTGATCTCTTTCAGCGTGTAACCGCGATACGGCACCTCCGGCGGCAGCGTGTAATGCCTGCCTTTGTGCGAAAATGACTCGTTATTGAACGCCTTGAAGATAATCTCGACCTGTTCCTCGAACAATTCGCGATTGCCGTCCT
>JAYWAX010000536.1:0-3577 GCA_043782125.1 Acetobacteraceae bacterium
CGAAACAATCATCGTCTGTGGGCATCGCCTTCATCCGCACCACCGTCGCCGCGCCGTCCAGCTTCGCCGCCGCCGCGCCCATCGCCTGCACCGCCTTCAGGTAGTGCATCGTGCAGGAGTAATTGCCCGCCTGGGACATGTTCGGCCACAGCGTGACCTTGCTCTTGATCCGGTTTTGAAAGGACCGCGTGCGATCGTTCAAATCCCAGTAATACGTCTCCGACAACCGCAGCCCCTGCGCGGTTTCCAGGCCAATCGAATGGACATCCTGAGAATAGGCGATCAGCGCGGCGATGTTCATCGTCTTCTGCACACCGAATTCGTGCGCTTGCTTGACGATGTTGATCAGATCGCTGCCCGCGCCCGACACGCCGAGGATTTTGGCCCCGGACGCCTTCGCTTCGATCAACGGGCCCGAGAAATCGGTCGTTTCCGGAAACGGATACTGATGCGCGCCCAGAACCTTGCCGCCGTTGGTTTCGACGAAACGCGTGGTGTCGCGCTGAAACGCGATGCCGGCCGCGTAGTTGGGCGTGATGAAGAACCAGGTATCGCCGCCCGCCTTCACCATCGCGCCACCGGTCGAACGCGCTTCCATGAACGTATCGTATACCCAATGGATCGTGTTCGGCGTGCAGAATTTACCGGTCAGATCGGAAGTCGCGGTGCTGGTCGGCACGAAGATTTTGTTGCGATCCTTGCAAATCGCGCTGATCGCCAGCGCGACGGCCGATGACGCGCCGTCCTGGATGAAATCCACTCCGTACTGATCGATCCACTGCTTGGCGATGGCGGCGCCGATATCGGGCTTGTTCTGATGATCGGCGGTCAACACCTCGACATCGAACCCGCCCGCCGCGAACTCCTGAATCGCCTGCCGCGTACACGCGATGCTGGTGGGACCGTTCACGTCGCGATACGGCCCGGACTGATCGTTGATCACGCCAATCTTGACGACCGGCTTCCCCTGGGCGCGCGCCCGATGCAACGGCACGATGGCGGCGGCGGATGCCGCGCCAAGCATGGTCCGGCGACTGATGCTCATGGTCGAAAACCTCCCTGGACGTTTTTCCGCTCGAACGCCTTCCTTCGACCGCGGACGCCGCGCCGAAAGAAACACACCCGATCGTTGGCACGATGTTCGATCGTTTCCGCCGGGCCGTCCAGGCACCGCCGCCGGGGGCCGGATTCCCCCTGGTTGCATGCCCCGCCGCGATGCGATCGATATCGGGTCGCGCGTGAGACAATCCCTCGGCGCCAAGGCACATCGGGCGAGGAACGAACATGGCGACGTCAGCGTCACACAGCGGGCCGTTTTACAAAAGTCTCTACTTCAAAGTCCTGATGGCCATCCTGATCGGCGTCATCCTGGGCGTACTGTCGCCCACCGACCCCAAGAGCGTGCCAGAGGCTCTGCGTCCCCTGATTCTCCTCCCGCTGGGATGGGCCGAGGCCATGAAACCCCTTGGTGACATCTTCATCAAGATGATCAAGATGCTGATCGCGCCGATCATTTTCTGCACCGTCGTGCACGGCATCGCCAGTATGCAAGACATGAAGAAAGTTGGCCGGGTCGGGGCAAAAGCGCTGCTGTATTTCGAGGGCGTCACCACACTTGCGCTCGTGATCGGCCTGATTGTCGTCAACACCCTGCGGCCCGGCGTGGGCATGAACATCGACGCCCGCGCCATCGATACCAAAGCCATCGGCGCCTTCGTGGCCAAGGCCAAGGAACAGGGCGTGCTGGATACGCTGACGCACATCGTCCCCAACACCGTCGTCGGCGCCTTCGCGGAGGGCGAAATCCTCCAGGTCCTGTTCTTCGCCGTCCTTTTCGCCCTGGGCCTGCAAGCCCTGGGGGAACGCGGCAAAGTCCTTCTGGGCGTCATCGACCAGGCCTCCCACGCGCTGTTCGGAGTCGTCGGCATCATCATGAAAGTCGCGCCGATCGGGGCCTTCGGCGCCATGGCCTTCACCATCGGCCGTTATGGCATCGTTACGCTGCTGTCCCTGGGGCAGTTGATGGCGGCTTTCTATATCACCTGCCTGATTTTCGTGTTCCTGGTCCTTGGCGGCATCGCCGCGCTGGCGGGCTTCAACATCTTCAGCTTCATCCGATTCATTAAGGAAGAACTGCTGATCGTCCTTGGCACCTCGTCCTCGGAAAGCGTGCTGCCCAGAATGATCGCGCGCATGGAGGAACTGGGCTGCGAGGAATCCGTCGTCGGACTGGTCATCCCCACCGGCTATTCCTTCAACCTGGACGGCACCTGCATTTATTTGACCATGGCGGCGCTGTTCCTGGCGCAGGCGACGAACACCGATCTGTCGGTGTGGCAACAACTCGGCATCCTCGCGATTTTGCTGCTGACGTCGAAAGGCGCGGCGGGCGTGACCGGATCGGGTTTCATCGTGCTGGCGGCGACCCTTGCGTCAGTCGGCACCATCCCCGTCGCCTCCATCGCCCTGATTCTGGGTGTCGACCGCTTTATGTCGGAGGCACGCGCTTTGACCAATCTGGTCGGCAACGGCGTGGCGACGATCGTGGTGGCGAAATGGGAAGGCGCTCTGGATACGGAGAAACTGAAAGCGGCATTGACGCGGTCATAATAACCGCGCCAGCCGGTCGAACTCCGCCACGTTCAACGTTTCCGCCCGCCGCTCCGGCGCGATCTCCGCCCGCGCCAGCAGCGCCTCCCCGCCAAGGGATTTCAACGACCCGCGCAGCATCTTGCGCCGTTGACCGAACGCCGCCGCGGTCAGGCGTTCCATCGTCGCGAACAGCGCGGGCGGCGGTTGGACGGCGTGCGGCGTCAGCACGACCACCGCCGACCAGACCTTGGGCGGCGGCACAAACGCCGCCGGCGGGAGCCGCAGCGCGATGTGAGTCTCGCAAGTCCAACCCGCCAGCACCGACAGCCGCCCATAGGCCTCCGTCCCCGGCGCCGCCGCGATCCGCTCGGCGACTTCCTTTTGGAACATCAGCGTCATGCGTTCGAACGCGGCGGCCTGGCGGAGCCAACGCACCAGCAAGGGCGAGGCCACGTTGTAAGGCAAATTGGCGACGATCTGCCGTGGCGCGGGGACCAGATCCGGCAAATCGACCCGCATCGCGTCGGCTTCGATCACCGTCAACCGTCCGTCGGATAGCGCCGCCAGTTCGGCCGCCGCGCCAACTGCGCGCCGGTCGATTTCGATGGCGAGGACGGTGGCGGCCTCGCTTGCCAGCAGTGCGCGGGTCAGACCGCCAGGTCCGGGCCCGATTTCGATGACGTGGCGTCCCGTCAGATCGCCCGCGGACCGCGCAATTCGCGCCGTCAGGTTGGCGTCCAGAAGGAAATGCTGGCCCAGTGAATGGCGGGCATCGAGGCCGTGGCGGGCAATGACGTCGCGCAGCGGCGGGAGAGCGGACAGGTCAGACATGGGGGAGGGGTCCGGTACGGCCCGAGTTTGAACGCCTTATACCAACGGCACGAACAATTGACCCATCGCGAGGTCCTCTCCGCGTCATGGCACGCCCCCGAGCGGGCCATCCGGAGCGGTACCCCATTGCGAGAGTGGGTAAGATAAACTGGTG
>JAYWAX010000537.1:0-3567 GCA_043782125.1 Acetobacteraceae bacterium
CAGAAGAAGGTTTGCGCTCGCAATGGGGCGACCGGCCGCCGGCCAAATTCATTGGCCATGTCAGCGTCTGATTAACAAAGGATGGCGCGTATGTTCGAACTGCCGGAAGAACACCGGATGCTGCAGGAATTGGTCGCGAAGTTCGTCGATCGCGACCTGATCCCGCTGGAAAAAGCCGCCCTCGCCCGTGAGGCGTCCGGCCAGTCCTCCGGCCTGACCGAGGCGGAGGAGGAGAAAGTCCTCGCCGTCTGCAAGGAACTCGGCCTCTGGGGCCTCGACGTGCCGGAGGCGTATGGCGGCGCCAGCCTGCCCTACAGCGCGCTGGTCGGCGTCTACGAGGAACAGGGCCGCACCGTGACCCCTTTCACCTTTCCGCCCGACAGCCCCAACCTGCACATGCTGATCGCCGCCGCCAATGACGAGCAGAAGAAGAAATACCTCGAACCCTACGCCCGCGGCGAGGCGCATTCGGCCATCGCCATCTCCGAGCCAGGCGCGGGCGGCGATCCGGCCGGGATGATGACGCGCGCGGTGAAGGACGGCGATGACTGGGTGATCAACGGGCGGAAAATCTGGGTCAGCCGCGTGCCCCAGGCCGATTTCGTCATCCTCATGGCCCGCACCGGCGAGGGCAAGCGCGCCGAGGGTGTCACCGCCTTTATCGTTGAGAAGGGCACCAAGGGTTTCATCGTCGAGCGTGAGATTCCCATGATCGGCGGGCAGCGCACGTACGAACTGGTGTTCGACGATTGCCGCATCCCGGCCTCGCAGCTTCTGGGTATCGAGGGCAAAGGTTATGCGCCGATGCAGTTGCGTCTGACCGTGCGCCGGTTGCAGATGGGGGCCTGGTCGATCGGTATGTCGCGGCGTGCGCTGGACATGATGGTGGAGCACACGAAGCAGCGCGTCACCTTTGGTCAGCGCCTGGCCGACCGGCAGGCGATCCAGTGGTGGATCGCGGACGCGGCGACGAAAATCCATGCCTGCCGGCTGATGGTTTACGATGCCGCCGCCAAGGCGGATGCGGGCAAGGACGTGCGAATGGAAGCATCGATGATCAAATTGTACGGCACCGAAATGGCGACCGAGGTCATCGATCACGCCATGCAGGCCTTCGGCGCCATGGGCGTCGCCAAGGAATTGCCGTTGCAACTGATGGCGCAGAAGGTGCGGACGATGCGGGTTTACGAAGGTCCGTCGGAAGTCCATCGCATGGCGATCGCGCGGCGGATCATTGGCCGCTGACACGCGGCCCCCGCCCGGCGAACGGGCGGGGGCTGGCGTTTACAGGTGGACGATATTGGCGCCGGTCAGCGCCACATTGCCCAGAAGGTCGATCTTCATGTTCGCGGCCGTCAAGGCCTCGCTGGCCAGGCTGTTGTTGACATAGACGAACGTATGCGCGGCGCCGCCGATGGTCGCGGCCTGCCATCCGATGGTGCCCGCCGCGATCGTGGTCGCGGCCGAGGCCAGGGCCGTGGTGGTGGAGAATTTGCTCCCCAGCCCGCTCAGGTCGATCAGATCCATGGCGACGTTGAAGTTCTTGACGATATCGGCGGCCGAGACCGTGGATTCGCTCGCGGAGGCATACTCGTACCGGTTCGCGCCGGACCCGCCGGTGAACGTGTCCGCGCCCGCGCCCCCCACCAGGACGAGGGGACCGGTCAGGCCGGTGGCGACGATCGTGTCCGCGCCCGCCAGCCCGTAGATGAAGGACGGCGCGGCGGCGGCGATACCGGCGATCGAGGCGAGGTTGATCGTGTCGGCGGAGCTGGCGCCAACGACCACGTTTACCGCCACCGCCGGCGCCGATTTGCCGGACGAAGTGTCCGTCGCGGTCACCGTCAGCGCATACAGCTTGCCGCCGGTCGCGCCGCCCACCGAGAGGGACCCGGTGGACAGTGTACCAATGTTGTTCGACGTGGACAGCGTGAACGACGACGCGCCCGTGCCGCCCAGGGCATAGGTATAAATGTCGGCTGTGGCACCACCTGTCTGCGTGAAGCTGGCCAGCGCGTATTTGGCCGCCAGACCGGAACTGCCCTGAATCGAGCCCAATGCGGAGGTGTTGGGCGCGATCGCGACTCCCGTTGGCTGCGACGTCGAAACGGGTGGAGCCAACGCCGGATTCCAGCCCAGTACGTCCATGACGGTCAGATCGTTGGCGGTGACGGCGCCCACCACGCCGGATGGGGCAAAGGCGTCGAAAGCGTTGTTGGTCACGGTCGAAGCCCAGTCCCCGGCATCGCCGCCGGTCGCGGTATTCAGCGCCCCAAGGCTGGTCTTGCCGCCATCGGCCGAGAAATATCCCGGCGTCGCCGCCGACAAATCGCGGATGCCGGACGCCGAGTAATGCATCAGGTCCATGACCGAATAGCTGCCAAGGTACCCGCCCTGGCTGCTGCCGGTGAACATTCGCCGTCCCATGACCTCGGTGAGTTCATGCACCACGGTGGCGAAGAAGTCGTAGGTTCCCGCGTTGATCGTGCCGCTCGTCGCGGTGGCGCCATAGGTGAACAGGGACGACGCGCCAAATCCGATGCTGCCGTCCACGCCTGCCGGCGCGGCCAGGCCAAGCGCCTTCGCCTGCGCGGTCGTGACCCAATAGGTGGCGCCGGCGATCGGGGTCGCCGCGGGCAGCGACGCCACCGCGCCGGTGTCGGCCGCCGTCTTCTTATCCGCGCCAAGTGCCGCCACCAAATTGGCATAGGTGACAGTGGTCGCGTTGGAGATATTCGCGCCCAGAGCGTTGCCAATGGCGTTGCCTCCGGCCTCCCCATACCCGACATTGATCGTCAACGAGACCGCGTCGGCGAACTGGCTTTGCAGATATTGCACTGCGGCGGTTACGTCGGTTTTGAATGCGGCGGGGGCGGTACTGACGCTGCTGTCCCAGTTGATCGCGATCGTGAACGGCGAGGCCGTTACGGCCGCGACGGCGGCGATTGGCGCTGCCGCCTTGATTGTCCCGCTGCCTCCAGCACTCGCGAACGACACCGTGGAAGGCGCGGCCTCCGCGACCTTGTGCGGTGCGGCGCCGCCGGTGGCGCATGTTTCGCCGTCGAAATCCGGCAGGCCGGTGTTCAAATCCGGGAAGGGGTTCGAAAACAGGTCGGAACCCCATGGGGATTTCTGGCCCGGCGTATTGCTCGCTACCATGACATCATCCTGAAATGCGTGTTGACCAGACTGGCCAATTGTTGGCGCGCGACTTTGGCTCCGGATGCCGCGCTGCTTGATTCCATCTAATTATACGATATCGAGACAGATATCTAGCCAGACATATTTCGCAAATTGTATCAAACGGGCTTCACCCTGAGAGGCTTCGTGCAAAACATGTATCAATATAAACATAAATCGTAAAATTATGACAATTCGATCAAAAGAAAATACAATGCCTCAGCCGATTTCCATCAGGGTCATCGCGTGAACCGGGCTGGTGCCCAGCCTGTCCCGGCCTGCCCCCTGCGCGGGCCATTGGTCGCGGCACGAACAGCGTCTGGGAAAACACCGGCCATGCCGGCGCCAATGGCCTGCGCGGGGGGCGGCCAAGACGGGCAGAGGCTC
>JAYWAX010000538.1:0-3567 GCA_043782125.1 Acetobacteraceae bacterium
GCCGCTGTCCCTGGCCCGCGAACTCGACGACGCGTTGTTACATCTGCGGACCAATGAGCCCGAACTGGGCTTGCTGGTGTTCCGGAGCGAGGGCGATCCAGCCCAGGTGCTGGCGTCGGACGGATTGTTGACGGAGTATGCGGCGGATTGGTTCGTTCGGGAGATCGTGCTGCTGCTGAAACGCGTCTTTAAACGGGTCGATATGACGGCCCGCAGCCTGGTGACGCTGATCGAGGACGGGTCCTGTTTCGCGGGCAGCCTCGCGGAGCTGGTTTTCGCGGCCGACCGGTCCATCATGCATATCGGCGCGGCCAGGTTGCAGTTGTCACCGCTGAATTTCGGTCCATTGCCGATGGGAAACGACCTCACCCGTCTCCAGACCCGCTTTCTTGGGGAACCTGGCAGCCTCGCCACGGCGCGGACCCGCATCGGTGAGTCTCTGGACGGCGAAACCGCTGACACAATGGGCCTGGTCACCGCCGCCTACGACGCGATCGACTGGGACGACGAGGTCCGGTTGCTGCTGGAAGAACGCGCGTCGTTTTCGGCCGACGCCTTGACCGGCCTGGAAGCCAACCTCCGCTTTCCTGGCCCCGAGACCATGGAAACCCGGATCTTCGGCCGCCTCACCGCCTGGCAGAACTGGATTTTTCAACGCCCGAACGCGGTGGGCGACAAGGGCTCGCTGAAACGCTATGGCACCGGGGAGCGGCCGGTCTTCGACCCCGCCCGCGTCTGAACATATTGCCCGTCCCGGCCCAGAGCGTGGCCGGCCGGTTCGACAGACCACCAAGGAGACCAAACCCATGTCCGACGGCATTGCGATCGATTACGATGGTCTGATCCCGAACAATGTCGGCCTCGCGGGGGACTTAAGGGTCCGGAAGGCGCTGGAAACCTGGCATCCCGGGTATATCGACTGGTGGAAATCCATGGGGCCCGAGGGTTTCCAGGCCAGTCAGGTCTTTTTGCGCACCGCGATCGGCGTCGGAAGCGACAACTGGGCCAAATTCGGCTTCGTCCGCATGCCCGAATACCGCTGGGGCGTGCTGCTGGCCCCCCAGATAGAGGGCCGGACGATCCCCTTCGGCGCGCATAAGGGCGAACCCGCCTGGCAGGAAGTTCCGGGCGAATACCGGGCCATGCTGCGCCGCCTGCTGGTCATTCAGGGCGATACCGAACCGGCCAGTGTCGAACAGCAACGCCATCTCGGCGCCACCGCGCCCTCGCTTTACGACATGCGGAACCTGTTTCAGGTGAACGTCGAGGAAGGCCGTCATCTCTGGGCCATGGTCTATCTGCTGCAAAAATATTTTGGCCGGGATGGGCGCGACGAAGCTGACGATCTCCTGAAACGCCGTTCGGGCGACGTCGATTCCCCCCGCATGCTTGGCGCCTTCAACGAACGCACGCCGGACTGGCTGTCGTTCTTCATGTTCACCTTCTTCACCGACCGCGACGGCAAGATGCAGCTTGCCGCCTTGGCGCAATCCGGCTTCGATCCGCTGTCGCGCACCTGCCGGTTCATGCTGACGGAGGAGGCGCATCACATGTTCGTGGGCGAAACCGGCGTCCAACGCACGATCCAGCGCACCTGCGACGCGATGAAGGCCGCCGGTATCGACAATCCCAATGACATCGATCGTATCCGCGCTTTGGGCGTCATCGATCTGCCGACGTTGCAAAAGAAGGCCAATTTGCATTTCGCGCTGACGTTGGATTTGTTCGGCAACGAGATCAGCACCAACGCCGCGAACGCGTTTAACGCGGGGGTGAAGGGCCGGTATCAGGAAGACCGTCTGACCGACGATCACCGTCTGCTGACCGCGACTTATTCAGTGCTGCGCCCGCGCGACGGCGCGATCGCGCGCGAGGATGTCCCTGCCTTGTCGGCGCTGAACATGCGCCTGCGCGACGATTACGTCGCGGACACCCAGGCCGGGGTGAACCGCTGGAACCGTGTCTTCGCCCAGACCGGCATCGATTTCCGGATCACGCTGCCGCATGTCGCGTTCAACCGCCGCATTGGCGAGTTCGCTGCAATCGAGACCGACACCGATGGCAACATTTTGACAGCGGCGGAATGGATGCGCGGCCGGGATTCGATGCTGCCCTCCGCCGGCGATAACGCTTTCATCGCCAGCCTGATGCGTCAGGAACGCCGGCCCGGGGCCTATGCGTCCTGGATCGCGCCGCCTCGGCAGGGGATCGACAACCGCCCTGGCGATTTCGAGTATGTGAAGATCGAGGGGTAGGGGAGCGACCGGCGCGCGCGCCGGTCTCAGGTCCGCATCGGCCGCCCGGTTTCCCGCATCAGGATTTTCGAGTGACCGCCGGCCACGGCGGCGTGATAGGCCAGCGCGGACTCGGACATATCCGCGTCGGGCCGCTGTTCCAGTTCGAAATTGCCGAATTGGTCCTCACCGCGCACCAGTGTGGCCCAATCGTGCGCGCCGGCGATCTGGCGGACATAGGTGGGCAGGTACCGGATCGCGAAGCCAATTCGCCTGTTGCCGGACGGGTTTGGATCGGAGCCGTGGATCAGGCGCACGTGGTGTAGCGACATTTCCCCGGCCGCGAGCGTGAGCGTATGTGCCTTCGCCTCATCCACATCGACCATGACCTCCTGCCCTCGGCTGAGCAGGTTATCGGTGCTGAACGTATCGTTGTGCGGGATTTGCGACATTGTGTGTGTGCCCGGCATCACGCGCATCGCGCCGTTTTCCGGGGTGCTGTCGGACAGCGCGACCCAGGCGGTGACGATATCGGCGGGGTCGAGTCCCCAATAGGTCGAATCCTGGTGCCACGACACGAAGGATGGGTTGCGCGGTTCCTTGATGAAGAACGAGGTTCCCCAGCACAGGATATTTGGCCCGATGACATCTTCCACGGCATCGAGAATTTTCTCGTTCCGGATCAGATCGTTCAGCCAGGTGAAGAGGAGGTGGGATTTTTGCCGGAGTTTTCCGGCGAGCGGTCCGGCCCCGGCTTCGAATTTTTCAAGTTTGGTTCGAAGGTCGTTGGCTTCGGCGGTCGTCAGCACCTTTATGGGCGCGAGAAAACCAGTTTCGCGGTATTGTTTAACCGCATCTTCCGTCAGCGTCTTCATAAAACATCACTCCCCACGGCCGCACAGGTTCCACCCAATAAGTATGGAACCTGGTAACCGCGGGGGGCGGATGTCAAGGCGAAATTATCGCCTGGAAATCACTTCTTGATCATCTTCCGCTTTTTCATCATGCGGCGATGCTTCTTGTACCAAGCCTTGGAGTGGCGGCGCCACTTCTTCTTCATGACCGGCGCCATGACCGGCGGAGCGGTCGTGACAACGGGCGCGGGCGCCGGAGCGGGCGCAGGAGCAGGAGCAGAGCAGGCAGCCAAAGCAAGAGCCGAAATCAGTCCGGCAGCGCCGAGCGACCAGCGAGTCGAGACAAAACGCATGTGAGTCCCCCTAGGGTTGAGTCCGATACCCTGTATCAGCCCGACACCCAGAGCCGTGCCGTACAGGACCTCGGCATTATAACGCCTTCCAGATTGTTTTCCATGGCAAATCGGACATTGAATCGC
>JAYWAX010000539.1:0-9820 GCA_043782125.1 Acetobacteraceae bacterium
CGATGACGCAGAACGCGATCGCTTGGGCGTCAAATATGCACCTCCCGATCAACAAGGCTTCTGTTGCCGCTCCTTCAAATGGCAACCTATCAATTGTCCCGAGCCTTCCGGACATCGCGCCCATGGATCCCGGGGATTCAATAGCCCTGTGTATGAATTCAATGACGCCCTCTTGACTACAAATATCATCTATTTTCATCCGCAGGTCCTCAGAACCCGCGTGCTCCAATATGGTTTTGGTTTTCAGCAATAGGTTTCGCATATAAATTACCCACTCGCGGTCCCCCTCCGACATGCGCATCGTAACATGGTGGGCAAACACGCAACGCCCCTTTATACGAAGCTCGGTATCCGCTTCCCCTGCCGCCAGTATATTTTGGGCGTTAATAAGTATAATATGTTGACTTAATTTAATGGGGGCAGAGGGGGACCGACTCATCTCGATGGATTGACATCCATCGTCGTCTTCAATTATTACCTCGACAAATTTGTTGAATATCCGAATCACACGATGTCTCTTAAAAAGAGATCCTTCGATGTTTGACGTTACAACGTCTACATTTATTTTAACAAAATCCTTCGAATTTCTGTTTTTTATGATGAAGTTTCCATTCAACGCTTTTGGCATAAAACAAACTCTGGCCTGACCACTTTCGTTATCGAATGGAAGAGTGATTCCCCATCGCGTCTCTGTGAGAGAAAAATCTTTGGTATTTCCTGATTTTCGTCCAAGGAGAATATTGGCCAGATCCCGTTGATCTGCGCCTTCGAGCGTGAACGAGCCCGCAAACCTATTTCCGATCACGCCGAGATCGGAAATCTGTGCGTTCTTCATTAACACATATTTCTCACGGTCTGGTCCAGAACAGGACTCAATGAATTCTTTCAAGTTATTGCCAGAAATCGGAATTCTCCTTCCATATTTCACGAAGTCTATCTTAATGAATTCTCTATTGATACGGATGCGGCCGGATTTTTCGCATTCTCGGATTTTTTTTAGTATCGACGAGAGAACATCGTCACTGATATGAATCCCGTATATGCCCTCGAACGTCAAATCATTTTTGCACGTTAAAACAAAAATACATGTCGGATACAAATATTTTGCCAGACGATCAGCGCAAGATAAGCGCATTTTTATATACTTCTGACCCTCCCAAACCGTCTTGACCTGTGCCCTACACTCAGGGGGTTGCGGCCTGCTATCGAGCGGGCGTCCGTCATGCCGATTCGGGAATGGAAACTCGACGATGAAATCCCATCCCATCCGGTCGCGCGAACTTTGATTGCAGATCAGGTCCGCGTCCGCACAAAGTTCGGCAAATCGCCGTTCTCCTTTTTCGCCTAATGAATCTGAGTTCAGCGGTCGCTTCATATTATCACCCTGTCGTATGTTCGTATGGCAGCGCGTTCGGGGGATTTGATCGGTTGGTAGCTGAAAGCCCAGGTGCGTCTATCAGAAGGTTTCCGAGTCGTGCAATCCGATGGGGATCGAGTGCACGACGACGTCGGCGCGAACGAGAGCGATATGATGGCACTCCCTGAAATCAAACCCGCCCGACCACGCCAGGCCTCTTTCCACCGCTAATTGGCCCTCGCCCCCGCGACCGTCGCCTTACTCGGCTTCGCTCCGACCTACCAGGTCGCCCAGGCCGCCGGAAAAATCGCCGGATCGCCCATCATGCACGCCCACGGCTGGGTTTTCTCTGCCTACCAGATCCGGCGCGGCCGCAAAGGCCACCGCATCCGGCACCGCACCGCACCGCCTGTGTGGCCGGCATACCCCTCGCCGGACTTCTGTTCTTCGCGGTGCACGTCACGCTCGCGACCGGCGAAATCCGAGAGCCCGAAACCCACTAACGCTTGATTCTGGTCGCGGCGACCTCGATCCAGGACGCTAAGGTCGCGCCCTGGTTCCTCGCCTTGCCGGCCCCGCCTGGCCCGCCGCCAGCTTTCGTCGCGACGACCCCGCCCGCGCTGGTCGCGCACCTTCCTATTGTCATCGAGATCGTCCACGACTGGCGCTGGACGGGCCGCGTCCGTCGCGACGACTTTGTGAGCGGCGACGCGCTGGTCGCGATCAAATTTGCGCAGATACCGCGCAGCGAGACTGCGGTATGGGACGCAATCGTGGGCTGGTCTCTGTCGGCGACTGGGTAGAGAATACAGCCACTGGCAACTGGGTGCCAATGCGCCGTGGCTGACGTACAGGAGCCTTGAATGAAGAAACTCTTCATGACGTTGGTACTGTGCGCGGCGGCGCCATCCATGGAAATGCCCGACGCGGACCTGATGACACCCGACGAGGTTCACAAAATTGCTTCATACGGACGGTTTGTGACGGTCGTGCCGATCTGCGGGTTACGCGATGGCCTTTGGGCGAAGTTCCTCGAAGAACGAATACGGGGTCGGCTAATGGCAAGATTCGAACATGAAAACGGACTGCGCCTTCTCGCCAGGTTTGAAGCCAGGGGGACATATGAAGTTCGCACCGATCATGCCGCGACATGCGCATGGATCGGCATCCCATGGCTCTTGAAGGAGGCTGATGAAATTGTCCTCGGGGCGTGGCCGAAAGATTGAGCCCCGCGCCAAGCCGCGGTTCTTCGCGGTGCTGGTTATTTTCGCGATCGTCGAGGTCAGAGAGCCCGAGACCCACAAACGCCTGATGCTGGTGGCGACGATCTCGATCCTCGGCACCGCCGTTGCGCGCTGGTCGCGATCGAGTCCGTCCAGATCCCGCCCAGCGGACGGCCGCACGGCATGCCTTCGCGGGACAGGTCCCGTCGCTGGCGGCGCACGAGACACCAAGATCAAATGACGGCGTGGTCCACCAGGTCCAGCCGCCGTTCGATCCGGTCCAGCTTTTGTTCGATCCGGTCGATCCGCATCGACTGATTGGCGAAATCGCCATGCACCAGCGCGACCTGCGCTTCCAACGAACTGACGCGCCGCGACAAGTCGAGCTGCCCGGACGCCAGATTGTCCAGCTTGGTATTCACGCGCGAGAATTGTTCCCTCAGGAAATCCAGCACATCGCCGCCAGGAATACCACTCATGACCGTCTCCGCTTGCTCGCAACCGATTATGGGGCGGCCGGGCCGCCAAGGCGAGAAAAAACCCTACTCCGCCACCGCCGCCCGCTTCCGCCGCGCCAGCCACACCAGCGCGATCGCCGCCATCGACGTCGCTGTATAAAGTCCGAACGCGTTCAGATACCCGATCATCGCCGCCTGCCGGTTGATCTCCTTCGCCAGCCGGGCCAGCCCAGGGATCGTGTCCACCGTCCAACTGCCCATAACCCAGGGGAGATTCATCGCTGGGCTATAAGGTGTGACGAGTTCTGTCAGCCGGCTGTAATTGGCGCCCGTGGACTGCACGACCAGGGCGAAAGTCAGGGAGATAAACAGGCTGGAGCCGATGTTACGCAGCAGGTGGAACACCGCCATGCCCTCGGCCAGCAGGCGCCCGTCCAGGGTGGAAAACGCCATAACGCTCAGCGGCACCCAAACGATGCCCGCCGCCATGCCCTGGATAAAGGCGTTCAACAGCAGGTCGCCGACGCCGATGTTCAGGTCGATTTCCACCAGCCAGACGCCGCTTAACGCCAGCAACGCGAACCCGATGGTCATGCCGATCCGCGGGTCGAGCCGTCCGATGAACATCGCCGAAAAGAACCCGATCGTGCCTCCAAGGCCGCGGGCGGCGACGATGGTGCCGATGATGCCGTCGGGGTATCCGATATAGGTCTGCAACAACGGCGGCAGCAGGACCAGCGGCGTGAAGTTCAGCATCCCGTACGTCAGAACAAGGACCAAACCCAGGGCGTAATTGCGGTCTTTCAGCAGACGCGGGCTGAGGAAGGGCCGCTCCGCCGTGGCGCTGTGGACGACGAACAGATACGCCGCGCCCACCGCCAGCATCGTTTCCAGCACGATCTCGCCCGACTCGTACCAGTCCAGCCGTTGGCCGCGCGACAGCACCAGTTGCAGGCACCCCAGCGCCAGCGCCAAGGTCGTGAAGCCAAGCCAGTCGAGGCGTGTGCCGGCACCGGGCGGCTCTTTCGGCATGACCACCCACAGCGCGACAAACCCTGCCGCGCCGGCGGGCACGATCATGTAAAACGCGTAACGCCAACTGTAGGCCTCGGCCAGAAAGCCGCCGATGGTGGGGCCGATCACGGGGCCCAGTACGACCGCGGTCATGCCGAAGATCGAGCTGACGATGCCAGCCTGGCGCCGGGGGAAGCAGTCCAGGACAAGCGCGTTGGAGATGGGTACGACGGGCGCGCCCAGGGCGCCTTGCAGGATGCGCCAGAGGACGAGGGTTTCCAGCGACTCGGCCTGGCCGCATAGGTAGGTGACGATCGTGAACCCGCCGACAGCGGCCAGTAATACGTTGCGGCGGCCGAAATTGGCGACGAAGAACCCGGCCATTGGCGTGCAGATCGCGGTCGCCAGGATGTTGAACGTCGTGCTCCAGGCGATTTCGTCGGCGGTCGCGGCCATGGAGCCCTGCATTTGCGGCAGCATGGCGGAGGCGATGAGCAATGTCGTCGAATACAGGGTCGATCCCAGCACCACCGCCGCCATGATGCTGACCCGGCGGGAGAACGAATACTGTGCGACCAAGGGCGAGTCGGCGGGAAAGTCGGGCATGATGTCGGGGTATACCGGTGGCGGAGGCGCCAGTGTAGCGATTTTGGGCGGGGTGCCCAATCTTGCGTGGGCCTTCTGTGGCTGGCTCGCGATCTGTCCGGTTTTCGTGGCTCGTGACGTGTCCGGTCCAATGTCCCTCCAGAACTGGAGGATTGAATGGACCGGCCACGCATTCGCGAAGGGATACGCCGGATGCGTTTCACAGACGTTCTGGGCCGCTTGGAGCGGTCCGAACTTAGCCAGATGGAGGCGTGGAATTGCTTTGCCTGGGCCGCGAACCGGACCAAGGTGAGCGTATGTTCCGGCGGTACGGGATCGGTATCGCGACGAGGGGCTTCCCGGTTTGGACGATCGCCGTCTGGGGCCGCCGGCCCGCTGGACTCCGGTCGCGGAGATCGAGCGGATGCTGGGCCTGTATCGCGACCTTTACCGCGGTTTCACGGTCAAGCGTTTCCACGAAAAATTGAGCAAACGTCACAATTACACCCTGAGCTACTCGCTCGCCAAGGTTCACCTGCATCGCGCGGGCCTTGTGCAAGCGGCCAAAAAGCGCTCGGCGCATCGCAAGAAGCGGCCCAGACGGCCGATGGCGGGCATGATGCTGCATCAGGATACCTCGACGCATGCCTGGCGGCCTGAGCAAGCACGACCTCGTCGTGACGATGCGACGAGCGCGATCGGCGCGATGTTCCCGGTCGATGTGGATGGCACGGCGTCGAGCTTCCGGGTCGTGCGGGAGGTGGTGGCGAAGCACGGCCTGTTCTGCTCCCTTTATACAGACCGGGGCAGTCATTATTTCTTCACGCCGGACGCGGGCGGGCCGGTGTCCAGGACGGTCTCGACGCAGTTCGGCCGGGCCCTGAAGCAGCCTGGTATCGAACATATCGCGGCATATTCGCCGCAGGCGCGGGGGCGTTCGGAGCGTGTGTTCTCGACCCCCGCCTTCGCAGGGGAGGGCCGTTGCAGGACAGTCTGCCGAAGGAATTGAAACTGGCCGGGATCGATACGGACGAAGGGGCCAATCGTTGGTTCAACGCAACTTATACCAAACGTCCGAACGGTTGACTCCCGGCACGGGTCCTCCCCCTCGTCATGGCACGGCTCGACCAGGACATCGGGCGCGGCACATCGATCGAACGAGAGGCACTTTCCGCAGTTTGTCTTGGCCACTCTCGCAATGGGGTACCGCTCCGGATAGCCCGCTCGGGGGCGTGCCACGACGCGGAGAGGACCTCGCGATGGGTCAATCGTTCGTGCCGTTGGTATTACATTGCAGGGCATAACAAGATGTTCGCGGTTGAGCCCGAACAGGAAGGTTCGGCCTTCAGCCCGAATATACGCGTTGGCTCGGGGCGCCTCTGGACGTCACCCGCGACACCGCGACCGGGGCGGCACTTCGGGTCATCGGTCGCGGCACAAACAATGTCCGGGGAAAGGATCGCGACCGGATCGCGCGAAATCGCCGGGCGCGCCGCTGCCGTTGGTCCTCTCGGGGGCGTGCCATGACGGGGGGAGGCACGGCCGCTGTATCCAAGCGATTGCCCTGTTCAAAATGCGATCCACGCTTGAACACGATGGAACGATCCGGTAGGGTAAAAACATGGGAACCCCGGCCGCCCGCCTCACCGATATGCATATTTGCCCGATGTTCACCGGGCCGGTCCCGCATGTCGGCGGACCGGTGGTGGCGCCTGGCTCGCCCGTGACACTGATCATGAACCTGCCCGCGGCGCGGGTTGGGGATATGTGTGTATGCGTCGGGCCGCCTGACTCGATCGTCGTGGGCACGTTCACAGTGCTGATCGGTGGCCAGCCCGCCGCGCACATGGGTTCCGTGACCGCGCATGGCGGTGTCGTGATGGGGTTGGGTGTGACCGTCCTGATTTAACCGGCGGATTGGGGATTCCCAACGTACCGCGCGATTTCAGTCCGCCCTGCGCGAAAACGATCTGGGCCAGTTGCTGACGGACGCGGCTACATCGAAATCACCTGTCCATCGCCAACCGCCGACAGGAAGGTCGCGACACCGGCAATCTCGACGGACGGCAAAAGTCGCGCTGAATCAATGCTTTCCGCGCGCAGCCCCGACTCGCAGGCGATCAGGCGAACGCCGAGTTCCTGTGCCGCTTCGCGCAATTCGTCGAGACCCACGACGCCTGCCGCCTGAATTCGCGCGTCGCGGGCGAAATCGTCCAGGCCGGACCAATCGGATGCCAGGCCAAGACAGCCCCGGTTCGTGGCGAAAATCACGGCAGTCCGGCCAAGCGCGGCGGCACTGGCGGCCATGACGAAGGCGTAATGGGCGCGGTCGTGGCTACCGGACAGCAACAGGACCCCCAGCGTGTCAGATCGCACAGGCGGGACCGGCGGTATCGGTATGTTCGGACAGATCTTTCAACGTCGCGTCTGGACCGCAGGCGCGGCATTTCGGATCGGGGCGGAGTTTGATCGAGCGGAAGCGCATGTCCAACGCGTCCCAGACCAGCAGGCGACCTGACATGCTCTCGCCGATGCCCATGATTTCTTTCAGGGTTTCGGTGGCCTGCAAGGTGCCCATGACGCCGGTGACGGCACCGAGAACGCCAGCCTCGCTACAGGTAGGGACGACACCGTCGGGCGGCGCTTCGTGATACAGGCAGCGGTAACAGGGACCGCCCGCGTGCGGTTTAAAGGTGGACAACTGCCCCTCGAACCGCAGGACGGCGGCGGAGACGAGGGTCTTTTTCGCCAACACGCAGGCGTCGGAGACCATGAAGCGAGTCCGGAAATTATCGGTGCCGTCGCAGACGATGTCGTACTGGCCGACGATGTCCAGCGCGTTGTCGGCGTTCAGGCGCGTTTGGTGGGGTTCGATCCTGACGCCGGGGTTGATGTCGCGTGCGGCCTGCGCGGCGGAGGCGGCTTTCGCCACGCCGATCCGGGCCGTCGTATGCGCGATCTGGCGTTGAAGGTTGGACAAATCGACCGCGTCGTCATCGACGATGCCGATGGTGCCGACTCCCGCTGCGGCCAGATAGAGCAGCAAAGGCGACCCCAGGCCACCGGCGCCGAGGACGAGGACTCGCGCGGCTTTGAGTTTGGCCTGACCGATCCCGCCGACCTCGGCCAGCAGGATGTGGCGGGAGTAGCGGTGCAGTTCGTCGTCGGTGAAATCGAGATCCATGCCGGGAACATGGCGTTCCTCGGGCCGGGGATCAAGCGGGACTGGATGCTGCCGCCTGCCCCATGCGCCGCCGCGGCAAACCCAGCGCCAGCACGCAGCCCGCCAGATTGCCGCAGCCCGCGATCATCACGGTGGCGCGATACCCCCCGGTCAGGTCGAACAGATGCCCGGCCAGCACCGGCAGCGTCACCGCTGCGACGCACCAGGCGATGTAAACCCGGCCCGCGACCTGGCCGTACATCGGCTTTGGCCAATAGACCGCGATCGCGCCCGCGGTCGAACCGGAAACCAGGCCATAGCCCAGTCCGATGAGGCTTAAAGCGAGGATCGAGACCTCGGGCGAGGGCCAGACGGTCAGCGCCACGGTTCCCGCGAGGGCGACCAAATGCGCGCCCGCCGAGACAAATGGCACCAACAGCTTGTCCACGAGCCATCCGCCCGCCAGGCGGCCGCAGCCGATCACCGCCGTGATCCCGGTGGCGGCCCAAACCGCCTGGGCGGCGCCTCCGCCATATGCGGCGACGATTCCGGCGGCCTGACTCAGCACCGTCAGCCCGGCGGCCGCGGCCAGGAAGAACACCGCGCACAGCCGGATCAAGATCGCGTGGCGGCCGCGATCCACCTCCGTCTTGGCGCCACCGGGTGGGGCGGGCAGGGTCGAGCCCGCGTGGATCGTCAACCAACTGGCGAACGCGCCGCAGACCAGAATGGCGGCGGCGAGACCCAGGAGTGTGGCGTGGTAGCCATGGCGGGTGTTGCTCCATCCGAACACGGGCGCGGCGATCATCGCGCCGATGGGCCACAGGCTCAGGACGAAGCCGTTCAGCAGGCCGATGCGGCTGCGCACCAGGATGTTCACCGCCTGTTGCAACATGATGAAGATGACGCCGCCGGATATGCCGAAAACCACGCTGTATCCCAGAAGCAGCATCGGCAGGCCGCCTGCCCAGGCGGAGAGCACGATGCCGAGGGCGGAGACGGTGGCGCTCGTCATGATGAGCAGGGCCGGGGACGCCAGCCGGTAGAGCATTGGCGCAAGGTTCATCCCCAGCGTGAAGCCCACGGTCGCGAGGCCGAACACGAAGGACAGGGCTGACCGCGGAATGCCGAGTTCCGTTTCGATCGGTTTCAGGAAGACACTGAAGGCGTAGATGGAGCCAAGTGGCAGGGTCAGAACCGTAACGGCGGCGATGGCGGCCCAGGGACGGGTGGTTGGCTGTGGTATGGACGGCATCGATCCCCCGTAGCTTCTGAACCTGACGCGGGTTCGCGTGGCCGCGTGTCATAGGGGCGAAGGTAGCTGGGGTCGGTGGGCTACGCCAAATGACAGCAGCGGGGAGATATCTTGCGGCGGGCCGCCGGGAGATTAGGCTGGAGGAAAATCAGTCGAGGAGCCAGCCATGATCGACATGCACGCCCATTGGAAGCCCGCCGAAGTCGCCGACGCTCTTCGTGCCCGCGACCGGGAACCGCGGATCGCGCGCGATGCCAACGGCGCCGAAGTGCTGAAAACCCGCATGGGCGACGAACCGTTGGCCACGGCGTTCGACGATGTCGCGTTCCAGCTCGACCGCATGGACCGCCAGGGCGTCGAAATCAGTGTGCTGTCCCTGCTCGGTTCTTTCTGTTGGATCGAGGCGCAGCCGCTGGACGTGTCGGGTCCGCTGTGCCGGCGCGTCAACGACCGCCTCTCCGCGATTTGTCAGGCGCATCCGGATCGCTTCGCCGCGTTCGCCGCGCTGCCCTTGACGGACCTGGCCGCCGCGGCTGCGGAGTTGGAGCGAACCCTGAACATGCCCGGCATGATCGGCGCGCAGATCCCGGGCAATTTCTTTCTGACGCGCGATGACGCCGAAGCGATGCGCCCGCTGCTGGAGGTCGCCAACCGTCATGCTGCGGTGCTGTTCATTCATCACGGCCCGCGCCCGGGCGACGCATTCCCCATGGTTGCGAGCGGCACCGACAACGCGCGCCGGCGCAACGGCACGCTTGGCATGCA
>JAYWAX010000540.1:0-3549 GCA_043782125.1 Acetobacteraceae bacterium
TTCGCGATGATACAAAGTCGTGGATGGCGCGCCTCCGCGCACCATGACGTGGTACGTCCGCCGGTGTGACGGTCAAAGGTTCCGTCAGTTGGTATAAGGTGCGGCGAATCGTTCCTCACCCGTCATGGCCCGGCCGCGACGATCTGCTGTTGGAAGCCAGTTTCCTCGCGGCGCCACAAGGCGAAAGGTCAGTCCATGGAATTCCAATCCAGCGCGACGATTCTTGGACTGATCGACATCCAGCCGGCGTTTATGCCCGGCGGCGGCCTCGCCGTGCCGGACGGCGAGCGCATCGTTCCGGTGGTTAATCGTCTGCTGCGCCGCTTCGCGCGTGCCTTCGCGACTCAGGACTGGCATCCGGCGGACCACATATCCTTCGCCAGTGCCCATCCTGGGCGAAACCCTTACGAAACAATCGAACTGCCTTATGGGACACAAATGCTGTGGCCCGATCACGCCATCGCGAGTACCGTGGAGGCGGCGATTCACCCCGATATCGACCAGACGCGGATCGAGGCCGTCATCCGCAAGGGATGCTGCCGCGAACTCGACAGTTATTCCGCCTTCTTCGAAAACGACCGGACCACGCCCACCGGCCTCGACGGCTGGTTGCGCCAGCGCGGATTTTCGGACCTGGTCCTGTGCGGGCTGGCCACGGATTTCTGCGTCGCGTGGTCGGCGGAAGACGCGGCGCGTCTTGGCTACACGGTGACCATCGTCGAAAACGCCTGCCGCCCGATCGCCCTGCCCACGACGAAGGACCGCACCACGATGGACGACGCCCAGGAACGCCTGACCGCGCTGGGTGTCCGCTTCGCGACCGCCGAAATGGTTGCGGCCTGACTATCCGTCATGGTCAAACACCCTAAGACTGCGTCACCGCCCGCGAGGACAATCCGCCGATGATTTTGAAAGCCGCCCCGCCGCGCCAGGTCGCGTGGCCGCTCGCGTGAGTCTTTATCTTGTCACTGGCGGCGCGGGGTTCATCGGCTCGCATCTGTGCGACGCGCTGATCGCGCGCGGCGATACGGTGCGAGTACTGGACGACCTGTCCACCGGCAAACGCGAAAATCTGCCCGCCGGGGTCGAACCGATCGTGGGCGACGTCGCCGATCCGGAAACCGCCTTTCGCGCGGCGGCGGGGATCGATGGTTGCTTTCACCTCGCCGCCATCGCGTCCGTCGAGCGCGGGATGAACGACTGGTTGGGCGCGCACCGCGCCAATCTGACCGGCGCGATCTCCGTCTTCGACGCCATCCGGCGTCACGCGTCGAAAATTCCGGTAGTCTACGCGTCTTCCGCCGCTGTGTATGGCGATTGCCGGACGATCCCGATCCCGGAAAGCGCCGGCAAACGCCCGCTTTCGTCTTACGGTGCCGATAAACTGGGCTGCGAGCAGCACGCAGCCGTCGCCACCCACGCGCACGGCATCCCCACGGCGGGCCTGCGCTTCTTCAACGTGTACGGCCCAAGGCAGGATCCGAAATCGCCCTATTCCGGCGTGATCTCGATCTTCGGCGAACGCATCCTCAGCGGCGCGCCGGTGAATATCTATGGCGACGGCCAGCAGACCCGCGACTTCATCCACGTCTTCGACGTCGCCGCCGCGCTGCTCGCCGCCATGGCCGCAGTGCCCAGAGATGCGCCGGCGTTCAACGTCTGCACCGGACGCGCGACGTCCGTCGCCGGTCTCGCCGCGATCATCGGCGATCTGGCGGGGAAGACACCGGACATCGCCTTTTTGCCTCCCCGCTCCGGCGAAATCCGTCACTCCCTGGGCGATCCCTCCAAAGGCCGCCAGGCCCTGGGTCTGGGCACGCCCCTGGGCCTGCGCGAAGGACTCGCCACTGTGCTCGCCGCGTTGGGCCAGAGCCGCTCGTGAGTTTGAAATACCTCCTGGTGGCGATGGCGCTGCCACCTATGTGCTTTCTCTATTTCGCGATCGCCGGGGTTGTGCTCTGGCGCCGCCGGTGGGGCCGGGCAATCGCGACGATCGGTGTCGTGGGTCTGACCGTCTTCTCTTTGCCGATCGTGGGGGGCGGGCTGATCCGGTCGCTGGAACAGGACCTGCCGCTGACTCCGCCGCCGGACGCGATGCCAAAGGCCATCGTTATTCTGGGTGGCGATATCGCGCGCATTCCCGACCCGCCCTATGCGCTTCCCGGCGCGCTGACCCTCGACCGGCTGCGCGCGGGCGCGGCGCTGAAACGGCGGACCGGTCTGCCGATCCTCGTCACCGGCGGCATCGTGCAATCCGACCGCGTGCCGGTTGGTCAGGTCATGGCCACCAGCCTGCGCGACGATTTTCAAACTCCCGCCGAATGGGTCGAGGACCAATCCACCGACACCTGGCAGAACGCGCTGTTCAGCATGGAGATCCTGAAACGTAACGGCATCTCCTCCGTCTACGTCGTCACCAACGCCTGGCACATGCCCAGAGCTGTGCAGGCCTTCCGCAAGGCGGGGCTGACTGTCACCGCCGTGCCCACGGCGATCGATCCGCCCTTCGATCCGATCCCCCACGACTTCATCCCACGCGTAGCGACCTGGAGCTGGAGTTTCTTCGCCCTGCACGAATGGGTCGGACGCGCCTGGTATGCCCGCCACTGAGCCCACCGTCTGGGCCGAGACCTTCGACACGCTCGCGGCGTTGCCCGCGCCGGTGTCGTCCCTGTTCGACGCCGCGGCCGGGTTCTTTTCCACCCGCGCCTGGTGGGAAACAGTCCTGAATCACGCGATGCCGCGGGGCGCCGTGGCGCGGTTCGTGCTGATCCGGGACGCCAGCGGGCCTCTGGCTTTGTTTCCGATGATCCGGGACGGCGCGGCGTTCGGCAATCTGACCACCGCTTATACCTGTCTTTACGATCCATTGGTTGCCGCGGGCGCGGACCGGGCCGCTGTGTTCGCGGCCTTCGCCGGAACCTGCCGCGGTCAATCCACCACCCGGCTCGACGCGCTGGACATGGCGTTGGAGCCCGTTCTTGTTCAGGCTGCGCGCGCGGCCGGCTTGTTCGCCGCGCGATTCGATCATTTCGGCAATTGGCACGAAAACATCGCAGGCCTCGACTGGCCCGGTTACCTGGCGCGGCGGCCGGGCGCGTTGCGGGAAACGATCCGGCGGCGAACCCGGCGCGCGGAACGCGTGGCCGGTGCGCGGTTTCAGATGGTCCGGGACACCGCGGAGATGGAGGCCGGGATCGCCGCTTTCGAAATTGTTTACGCCCGAAGCTGGAAAGAACCCGAGCCCTTTCCCGCCGTGAACCCCGCGCAAATCCGCGCCGCCGCCGGTCTGGGCATCGCCCGTCTGGCGATCTGGTGGATCGGCGATACCCCCGCGGCGGCGCAGTTCTGGATCGTCGAGCCCCATCAGGCCACCGTGTTGAAACTGGCGCACGACGAGGCGTTTAAAGCCCTCTCGCCTGGCACCGTTCTGACCGCCTGGACCATTCGGCACATGATCGAACAGGAACATACGCCTGATCTGGATTTTGGCCGCGGCGACGACGCATACAAGCGCGACTGGGTTTCCGCGCGGCGGCAGCGGTGCGG
>JAYWAX010000541.1:0-3546 GCA_043782125.1 Acetobacteraceae bacterium
CCTCCTCAGCCAAAAAGGCGTCGTCTTCCACGATCAGTATGGTGGGGATTGTTTGATCCCCGTTTGTCAAAGCAGCAGCCTCCTTCCCGGCATCCCTGGGGTCGGGACATGCGAGGGTTTTTCGCGCGCCCTGCCCGGGAATGCCGGGACTATGGCAGACGGCCCAGCGTCGTGCCAAGACCAGAAAACCACCAAACAATGATACAGTATCGATGCAACGATAACGTATTGCCGGCAAAAGAGAAATTCGCGGGGCCGGCCGCCGTTTCCGTGACGGTGGCAAAGAAAAACAGCAGCATTCAAAACTTATGGATTTTTTTTGCAACCGCGGCGCGTGTGAAGTGCATCACAGTCGGGGCGGCGGCACGCGGGGAAGATTGTTTCAATTGTCAATTTTTCGCGAGCGTCGGGCAGCATGCCGTTCCCCGGAGTCGTGGCGTGCCGACCGTGGTCATGAGCATTCCCTGGTCCGGCATGGCGTCGGGACATGATGCACGAGACGGAGCAAGCTGCTTTCCACTCTTTCCCCGTCCACGACCATGGCCAGGCGCTCTCTTCGCTCCCGGCGATGCCCCTGGCGGGATTGGCGAAACAAAAGCGTTTATCCGGGAAATCGCGCGGGGACGGGGGATCGCATCACACACGGGAACAGATGCACTCCAGGATCGGAAGCTCGTTCCCACCGCCGGCGTCGCATGACCGCCCGCGCGCCAACCAAATGTCCCGCATTCGAAATTTGTCGGGTTTTTTCTTGTCGGGACGTGCTATGTCATGACGGGCGCGCGCCTTTCCGGGGTCGCCTGTTGTTCCGTGTCGGCGAGACCTTCGATATCCAGCGTACGCATCGCGGCGTAAATGGCGTCCGTCTGTTCGCGCGGCGACAACAAAACCCATGTCCCCTTGGGAAACTGAGAACAGGCATGATCATAGGCGGCCTGAAAGTCGATGCTGCGCATCCTTCGGTTTTCCTTGCGGTTTTCTTCAGGTAAGATTTTCTGTTACCTGCCATGGTATGGGCCGACGATCCACCCGTGCTTTGTCGTTGTTTGTCAGCATAGCAAATTTGCTATATTTTGAAAGTCCGTATTTTCGTGAACCATTGCTTGGTCGTCTTGATTTCCTCTTCCGGCACCGCCGCCGCCTTGAAAGACGTTGAAAATTTCATCACAATGGCATGAAGATACCAAAAAAGACCGGAAGAGGCTTTATGGCACAGGCCAGGGGGGATACGGTTGGGGATACGGTTGGCGTGGCGGATTCCCAGGGGCAACAGGAACAGAACATGGAAAACACCGGCCCTCCCAATCAGGGCGGTAAAAAGGCAGGAGGCCTCAACAGGGGCGCCACACCGGAAGCACGCATCGACCGGGGTGTCACGTTGGAAGGACGCCTCGACCGAGGCGATGGCACGGAACTCGCCTGGGCGAAAATGAGCGGCGCCGGCCCCACCGTCGTTTTCCTGCCGGGGTTCCGAAGCGACATGAAGGGCGAAAAGGCGACCGCCCTCGCCGCCTTCTGCGCCGCGCGCGGCCAGGCGATGCTACGGTTCGATTATTCCGGCCATGGGGCCAGCGGCGGGGCGTTCCTGGACGGCACCATCGGCATATGGGCGCGCGATGTCCTGACGGTGATCGACAGCCTGACCGAGGGAAAGCTGATCCTGATCGGCTCCTCCATGGGCGGATGGCTGGCGCTGTTGGCCGCGCCGCGGCGGCCGGCGCGCGTGGCCGCCATCATCGGCATCGCCGCCGCCCCGGACTTCACGCAACGCCTGATGTGGGACGCAATGACCTACGAGGAACGCGCCACACTGACGCGCGACGGCATACTGCGCATCCCCAGCCAGTATGGCGACCCGACCCCGATCACCCGGAACCTGATCGAGGACGGCCGCTCGCACCTGCTTCTGGGCGGGCCGATCCTGCTCGATTGCCCGGTGCGGCTGCTGCACGGGCAGGCCGACGCGGACGTGCCATGGGAAATGGCCTTGCGCTTGGCCGAGCATCTGGTCTCCCCCGATGTCCAGGTGATCCTGGTCAAGGACGGCGATCATCGCCTGTCGCGGCCGCGCGACCTGGCGTTGCTACACTGGACCCTCGCCGCGCTCATGCCGCTGGATGGCGGCGAGCCCCTCCCGGAATGAGGGAAACAGCCAGCGCAGGCCAAGCGCCCGCTGGGTTTTCTGGCTACGGACCGCGCGGTTCTCGGCCCAGAAGCTACGCGCCATCGGACTCAGGACGGGCAGTGCGTCAGCCCAGGCGATTTCGGGCGGGGGCGGGCAGCCGAGAAGGCGGGCGGCCTCGGTGACGATGGCGGCGCTTTCGGCGGGTTCGTCGTCCACGAGGTTCAGCACGCGTACTCCGGGCGCGGGATCCTGGCGCATGGCGGTGGCGACGGCGCGGCCGATGTCGTCGCGGTGGATGCGTCCGAACCGGTGGCCGGGCTTGACCATGCGCCGCGCCGTGCCCGCGCGCAGGTCGTCGAAGGCGGACCGGCCCGGCCCGTAGATCCCGCCAAGGCGGAACAGGTCCACGGCGTGGCGACCGGCGTACGCCGACCAGGCACGCTCGGCTTCCAGACGGCGGACGCCCCGTGGCTGCGAGGGGGCGGGAGGGGTGTCCTCGTCCACCCAGGCGCCACCGCGGTCGCCATGCACGACGGTGCTGGACAGATAGCCGATCCAGCGTAGGTCCGGCGCGGCGGCGAGGACGGCGGCGTAACGGGCCAGCACGGGATCGCCGTTGGCGTCCGGGGCGGCGGTGACGAGAACATGCGTCGCGGCGGCGATGGCGTCTTCCGCGGCCTCGAACGGCACCTGGGCGAGCCCGGTGCCAGAAGCGGAAGCGCCAGGAGCAGCGGCGGCGGCGGGGAGGACGGAGCGAGAGGTGGCGGTGATGGCGAAATCCGCGGCCGCCGCTTCGGCCACCGCGCGGCCGCTGTAGCCCAGACCGAAAATCAGCAGCCGGTTCATCTGTCCCGCCTCATGCGTTGTTCTACCTCACGCGCCGCCGCGTTTGGTATTATCTCATGCGCCGCCGCGCGCCCGCAGGATCACGCGCCCGACCTGGCCCAGTACCGCGTTGATCGCGATGCCCGTCAGGGACAGCAGCACCAGGGCGGCGAACATGCGCGGAACCTGTAGCCTGTATCCCGCTTCCTGGATGCGCCAGGCGAGGCCGGACGCGAAACCGCCCGAACCCGCCACGAATTCCGCCACCACCGCGCCAACCAGCGCGAGGCCACCGGAAATCCTGAGGCCCGCGAGAAAATACGGCAGGGACGCCGGCAGACGCAACAGCGTCAGGGTCCGCCAGCGCCCGCCGCCATACAGGCGGAACAGGTCGAGCAATTCAGGGGGCGCGGAGGCAAGCCCCGTCGCGGTGTTCGCGAACACCGGAAAGAACGCCACGATCATCGCGCAGACGACCAGGGAGGTGAAGGGATCGTTCACCCAGACGATGATCAGCGGCGCGATGGCCACGATCGGCGTGACCTGGAGCACGATGGCCCAGGGTTGGATGGCGGCCTGCGCCAGACGGGAGGCGG
>JAYWAX010000542.1:0-3538 GCA_043782125.1 Acetobacteraceae bacterium
CGAGAGTGGCCACGATAAACCGCGGAAAGCGCCTCCCGTCCGATCGCCGCGCCGCTCCCGATGGTCCGGTCGAGCCGAACCATGACGTGGTGGAGAGGCGATGCCGAGAGTCAAGCGTTCCGCCGGCTGGTATTATGGGATCGCAACCGCAAAGCGCCTGAATCTGGTGCCTCGAACGGAGTGACGCGATCCGTCACCCGCCGCGGCGTTTCCCGGATCGTATTTCCAGGACGCTCAGGAAAAACGCCCCATAGGCTGTCTGAAACGCCAGCAGAATGCAGGTGCCGGACGGAATGACCAGCCGCATCGCGCGCTCTGGCGACAGCACGCCGAACGCCGTTTGGGTCCAGGCCGACACCGCCAGCACGGCCAGAACCAACCCCACCACCAGCAGCGCCAACCCCGTCAGCAACCCGGCCTCCAGCGTCAAACGCCGCGTCAGCGCCAGAAACCGCGCGTCCGGCGGCGCCAGCCCCTCCCGCATGCCGTAAAGCCGGGCGAAGAGATAAAACAACGCCGAGTGGAACCCGACCACGACTGCCAGCGACGCGTAGAACAGCGTGTGAATGTCCAACACGATCCCCGCCACCGACCGAGGGCCCGGCAGGAGCCAGGCCATCGCCGCGAGGCCGGTCACGAGCAGCCCGAGACCGGGATACAGAAACAGCCAGCGCGGGCTGAACAGCAGCAGGAACCGCAAATGCCGCCACCCGTCGCGCCAACTGCGCAGATGCGGCGGGCGGGACCGTCCGTCGGGCCATAGGGTTGTTGGCACCTCGGCGATGTTCAGGCCGTGGATCGTGGCCTTCACCACCATCTCGCTGGCGAATTCCATGCCGGGTGCCTGGAGGTCCAAGGCCAGTATGGCTTCCCGATCGAAACCGCGAAGGCCGCAGTGGAAATCGCCGCAGGGGCTATGAAAGAAAACCCGGCCGATCGTGGTCAGGACCGGATTGCCAAGATAACGATGCAGCGGCGGCATGGCGCCCGGCTTGATGCCGCCCTTGAAGCGGTTGCCCATGACCAGCGCGTGGCCGTCCCGCAGCTTCGCCATGAAGGCGTCGAGATCGCTGAAATCGTAGCTGTCGTCGGAATCGCCCATAATGACGTAACGGCCCGCCGCAGCGTGGATGCCGCCCAAAAGCGCGCTGCCGTAGCCCTTTTCCGCGATCGGCACGACCCGCGCCCCAGCCGCCAGGGCAATCGCCTGGGAGCCATCGGGGCTGCCGTTATCGGCGATCAGGACCTCCCCGCTCACCCCCGACGCGGCGAGATAACCGCGCGCCTTCGCGATACAGATCGCCAGCGTCTCCGCCTCATTCAGGCAGGGCATGAGAATGGTCAGTTCGCACGGGCCGGTGCGGCCGATGGGGTGCGTCATCGTGTCGGGCATGTGTTCGCCATGGGGTATCGTCGTGCTGGTGATAGGGAGACCCTCCTTTCATGGCCGTTACCAGTTTCCGCGCGCGGCGGAAACGCCCAGGCCACATATCGCCGCGCCACTGCGTATGCGAGGGTCTGGCGCCCAGAGATGGAGACGAACCGGTGCCCGTTCTCGACGCTTCAACGATCCACCCGCACCGTGTTGGGTCCGGCCCGCCTTTGGTCCTGCTTCACGCCCTGGACGCCACCCGCGCCATGTGGGACGGCCTCGCCGCGCTGTCCCGGCACTTCGAGGTGATCGCCTACGACCTGCCAGGCCATGGCGAGACCCCGGCCCCACCGGTTCAGTACGAAATCGAAGACCTTGCGGAGCAGCTCGCCGCTTTGCTCACCCGCATCGGTCTGCCGCGTGTTCATCTCGCCGGCAGTTCGCTTGGCGGCATGGTCGCGCAGGCCTTCGCGGCGGCGTATCCAGGCCGGGTGGACCGGATGGTGCTGTGCGATACCTCGCCCGGCCTTAGCGATGGCGCCCGTGACGCGCTCGCGATCCTGCCGGGTCGCGGCCTGGCCCATGACGCCACGCGGCGCGCGGACCTGATGGAACTGGCTGACGAAATTTTCGCCCCGACCCTGGTCTTGTGTGCCGAGGGCGCCGATCTGGCGATGCGCGATGGCGCCGATTTCCTGGCGCGTTCCATGGGCCGCGGGGAACTGGCGTTCGTGCCGGGGACGGTCGAGGACGTGGTGAAGGAGCGGCCGGACTGGGTCGCGCGCGCGATGGAAACCTTCCTCGGGCGCTGACGGCGGACGCCCTCTACCCGCTTCCGGCAATTCGGCTTAAATCCGGGCTTCGGCACGCACACGGGGGGAACGGCACATGCGCGAAATCGGACACTTCATCGGCGGCAAACATGTTGCGGGCACCAGCGGCGCATTCAGCCCGGTACATAATCCGGCGTCCGGGGACGTGATTGCCAAGGTCGCTTTGGCCAATCCCGCCGAAGTCGATATCGCCGTCGCCGCCGCCACCGCCGCCTTCCCCGCATGGGCCGCCACGCCGCCGCTGCGCCGCGCCCGCGTCATGTTTAAGCTGGTGGACCTGCTGAACCGCGACCGTAAGGAAATGTCGGCGATCATCACCGAGCAGCATGGCAAGGTCCTGTCGGACGCGGACGGCGAAGTGCAGCGCGGCCTGGAAGTCGTCGAATTCGCCTGCGGCATCCCGCATCTGCTGAAGGGCGAGTTTACCGACACGGTCGGCACCGGCATCGACGCCTGGTCGATCCGCCAGCCCCTGGGTGTCGTCGCGGGCATCACCCCGTTCAATTTTCCGCTGATGGTGCCGCTGTGGATGGTGCCCGTCGCGTTGGCGACCGGGAATTGCTTCATTCTGAAACCGTCGGAAAAGGACCCCTCGGCCGCATTGAAACTGGCGGAGTTGCTGAAAGAAGCAGGCTTGCCCGACGGCGTGTTCGGCGTCGTGCAAGGCGGGCGCGAGGCGGTTGAAGCCATCCTCGCCCATCCCGGGATCGCCGCGATCAGTTTTGTCGGGTCCACCGCCATCGCGGAGACGATTTACAAAGGCGGAACATCGCACGGCAAACGCGTGCAGGCCCTTGGCGGCGCGAAGAACCACCTGGTCGTCATGCCCGACGCCGATATCGACGACGCCGTGGATGCCCTGATGGGCTCCGCTTATGGCGCGGCCGGGGAGCGGTGCATGGCGGTCTCCGTCGCGGTCGCGGTTGGGTCCGCCGGCGACGCGCTGGTGGCGAAACTGGCGCCGAAAGTGCGAGCGTTGAAGATCGCGCCGGGGGTCGATCCGGAGGCCGAGATGGGACCGCTGGTGACGCGCGAGCATTTGGCGAAAGTCTCGGGTTATGTCGATCTCGGCGTCAAGGAAGGCGCGTCTTTGATCGTCGACGGACGCGGTCTTAAACTCCAAGGTTATGAAAACGGTTTCTTTATGGGTGGTTGTCTGTTCGATAACGTGACGACAGACATGAGCATTTATAAAGACGAGATTTTTGGCCCGGTGCTGTCCGTGGTGCACGCGCCGGATATCGCGACCGCGACGCACATGATCAACGAACACGCATATGGCAATGGCGTCGCGTTGTTCACCAACGATGGCGGCACTGCGCGGGATTTCACC
>JAYWAX010000543.1:0-3535 GCA_043782125.1 Acetobacteraceae bacterium
AGGCCGGCGTGGTCGAAAAATCGGGCTCCTGGTTCAGCTATTCCAGTCAGCGGGTCGGCCAGGGGCGAGAGAACGCCAAGCAGTTCCTGAAAGATCATCCGGATATCGCCGACGCGATCGAGATCAAGGTGCGGGAGCAGTCCGGCATCGTCGCGAACGCGCTGATGGTCGCGCCGACCGAGGAAGATGAGGCGGAAGCGGCGGAGTAATTCTCGCGATCCCCTCCCTTGCTGCGGCAAGGGAGGGGATCACCCGTCGAGCGATGAGCGGATATCGTTCGGCGAGGCCATGAGGTGCATCGGCTCGACAGGCGGTGGTTTAATCCTCCGCACCTAAACGTCGTCCGGGCTCAAATTCCCCAGCATTTCCGCCGACCGTTCGTGAACCTCCGCCTCACGTTCCAGGTTCTTCGGAAACCGCGAGCGTTTCGCCAGCACGAGTGTCTGCTTCGCCTTCCCGGCGTGCCAGGCGCGCGCGGCCGCGATGGCCGCGTTCCAGCCCATCAGATATTCGGCGCTGTGTCTGCCGGCGGACATCGCGGTCTCCTGTTCAGTGTCCGGCGGGCGCGCGCAATTCCGCTTCCAGATCGGCGACGCGCTTTTGCACGCTTTGGCGCAGCGACGGACTGGCGTGGGATTTCATGCCCGCGAGCGTTTCCTTCAATTCTCGCAGCAATTTTTCTTTCTCTGCGCGCGAACGCCTGACCGGCTGGTTGTCGGAACGCTGACCCTCGAAGGCACGCATTTTCAATCCTTGTGGTTGGTCGTGCGACTCGCGGAGGCGAGCCGGAGAAATCTACTGGCACCGCCGCGCGCCCAGCTCAACTGGCATCTTCTTTCCAGCGCGACATGAGTTTTTCGCTCTGCTTTAACGCGCCGTGCATCGCTGTGGCGATGATCGTCAGCACGAACAGAGAGGCGAAGACGCCGTTGGTATCGTACTGCCCGGCGGCCGCCTGGATCAGGTAACCAAGGCCCTGATTCGACGCCATCATCTCGCCCACCACCGCGCCGATCAGCGCGTAGGGAACAGAGACTTTCATGCCGGTGAAAATCCACAGCAGCACCGAAGGCAGGATCACTTTTCGAATGATTTGCAGCCGCGTGCCGCCCATGAGCCGTAAAACATCGACCAGTTCCTGCTCGACCGCCAACGTGCCGGCGTACGTGTTGTAAAACACAAGGAAAAACACCACGAAGGTCGCCAGCACGATTTTCGACAGCAGGCCGACCCCGAACCAAAGAATGAACAGCGGCGCCAGCGCGATTTTTGGCAGGCTGTAGAACGCGACGATGAACGGATCGAGGACCGCCGCCAGCCGTTTGTTCAAGCCCAGTGCAAGCCCGGTGACAATCCCGGCGGTTGCGCCGAAGATGAAGCCGAGAATGGTCTCGGTCATCGTAACCTGCACGTGCATCCATAAATCGCCGGTCGCGATCCAATCGGCCAGTTGCGCCCAGATCGCCGACGGGCTGGAAATCCAGAACGGCTTGATCCACCGTCCGCTGACGAATTCCCATAATGCAAGGCCAACGATCGCGATGCCCGCCCGCCAGGCGGCAACGATCAGGCGTTCGTTGCGCGCCGCGGTCAGTAGGCCGGCGGCGTCGGGGACCTCCAATCGAATTGCTTCGGCCTGTGCCATGTCTCAACCTACCCTGATGTCGCCGCGCACGCTTTCTTCCAAATAACCCCACAACCGGTCGTGCAATTCCCCGAAGCGCGGTTCGAACCGGATGCGGAACACGTCGCGCGGGCGCGGCAAGTCCACCGTTTCGATCGCGCGGATCCGTCCCGGCCGGGCCGAGAACACCGCGACCCGGTCAGCCAGCGTGATCGCCTCGGTCAGGTCATGGGTCACGAAGACCATCGTCGTCCCTGTCGCGGTCCAGAGTTTTAATAATTCATCGTGCATAACCAAACGCAACTGCGCGTCGAGCGCGCCGAAGGGTTCGTCCATCAGGATTGTTTCGGGTTCGTAAGCCAGCGTGCGCGCCATGCCGACACGCCGGCGCATGCCGCCGGACAATTGCGCGGGGTAAGCGGTTTCGAACCCGGACAGGCCGACGCGCTGGATCCAGTCGCGCGCGGTGGTCAGGCGGGATGTCTTGCTTTGTCCGCGCAGTTCCAGGGCGATGGCGACATTGTCTTCGACCGTGCGCCAAGGCAGCAACGTGTCGCGCTGAGTCATGTAGCCGACCCGGGTGTTCGGTCCCGCGACCGGCGCGCCGCGATAATATACCTGCCCGGCACTTGGCTTCAGCAATCCCGCCGCCATGTTTAGAAGTGTCGACTTACCGCAACCGCTGGGCCCGACGATCGCCAGGAATTCCCCTTCGCGCACGGTCAGCTCGACGCCCTCGCACGCCACGACGATGCCGCGGCGCGACGCGAACTGGCGTGCGATGCCCCGGTATTCGATCATGGGTGTATCGTTCAACGCGCGAGTTCCTTCATGGCCGCGCGCACAAAGCTGGTATCGACGGCGGTTTCATAAGGCACATCCTTGTAGACATTCGGCGGCAGAACGATTTTTTCGAAGGCGAGTTCCTTGGCGTAGTCGGCACGCGTAATGTCCGGAGTCTTCGGGAAATATGGCAGATACAAAGTCCATGATTCGTCGAAGGTGGCTTCGTCCATTTGTTTGAAAAAGGGGCGGGTGGCGCGTTTGGCGCGTTCCGGATCGCTGGCGATCAGCAGCGTGGCGCGGGTCATCGCGCGGGCCATGGCGCGCGCGACGTCCGGGTGGGCATTCATGTAAGAGGCAAGCCCGTAAAGCGTGCCATAGGTAATCCCGTCGAGATCGGACATGTCCGCCGCGCGGACCATATCGACGGTCAGCCCTTCTCGCTTTGTCATCGTATCGACGCCCGGCAGGCAGGCGCAGCCGTCCACCTGGCCCGCGCGCAGGCCGGCGATTTGCGCGGGCATGCTGCCAAGCGGCACGATTTGCAGGTCGCGATCCGGGGACAAGCCGTTTGTCAGCGCGAGGTACCGGACGATCATGTCGGAACTGGCGCCTGGCGTCGTGATCGCGATGCGCAGCCCCTTCATCGCGGCAACGCGTTCCTTTAACGGTTTGTCCAGCGTCATGCCACGCTGCTTCGCGACATCGGCGCGAATGACCACCGCGTTATAGGCCAGCGACAGGGTCGCGATCGCCCGCACGTCGTCCAGCGCTTTCCGGTGCGCCATGATCCCGTCCAACAGCACAGAGGCGCTGAACTGCCCGCCGCCGCCCAGAAGCGCGGTCATGGCTTTCGGCCCGCCGCCCGCGAGGACGACATCGACCTCCAGCCCTTCTTCGGCAAAGAAGCCCTCGGTCCGGGCGATGCCGATCGGCACGAAATTGAAGCTGTAGCTGCTCTGCACAATGGTGATCTTCGTCTTCCCGGCGGCTTGCGGGGACCAGGCGAGCAGCAGCAGCAACGGGAGAAGAAAGCGGCACATGGCGGGGCTCCGGGCACTGGCGAAAGCGGGTTTCCAGGCCGGGGTGAAATTGGCCGCGCCGTCCTGTATGCTGGCGGCATCGGGC